>JAIPBB010000173.1 GCA_021739805.1 Saprospiraceae bacterium
TAGATAAAGAATTTGAAAAGGAAGTTGTTGAAATTTTAGAATCTTTAAAATCGGATGAATATATTGAATCTGAACAGGCTAAAAGTTTTTTGGTTGTTAAAGAAAAACTGATTACCGATTCATCTTTTATTCACCAGTTGGAAATGCAGTTTTTTACTATATTGAGGCAAATAATAGAAAAACAGCATTTTCCGGAAAGCATTGAAATGATTTCGAATGCTGCTTTTGAAAAAATGTTTTCCAAAGTATTACAAGAACAATCATTTTTTGCTCAGCAGTTTTTACCTGATTATCTGAAAAACAGCTATTCAAGAATTGCCTTTCTGGAGTTTTTTTCACCCCGGTTTTTGCAGGATGCTCTTTCAAATTTTACCACAAAAAGTCATTTTGAGAAAATTGGAAATTTGCCTGAAGAAATCCTAAACATTGCAAAAGCAATCCTAAATTTAATAAAAGATAAACCTATAATTGACTTAGAATATATTTCTAAAAGTATAAATTTTAGTTTGTTTGAGTTGATTTTAAGTAGTAAAATTGAAACTATTACAAAAAGTGAGTTGGTTCAGGTTCTTTTAAAATCTTCACTTGATGCAATTAAAACAAAATCAACTAAAATTTTGCTGCTTCCTGAAAAAGAAGATTTTGATAAGATGCTTAAAGATTTTCCTGATATCTCATTTCAACTGATTAACGAACTATCAATTAAAAAGTCGGTTTCAGAGGATATTCTTTCGTCCTTATCTGACAGGACTGATATTGTAAATATAAAAGATGTGTTTACATCTTCAACGGAATTTTTAACCGCTTTATCAGTTTATTTTTTGAAATATGGAAATATTCCATGGTGGTGTCCTGAAGAAATAAAGCCTGAAGATGCATTGCATCAGCTTCTTAAACTAATAAATTCAGGTAAAATACAAAAGTTAACAGATTTTGAAAAAATCTTTAAAACCAGAATTGCAGTTCAAAGAATGACCGAATTCCTTGATTACGAATCAATTTTTAGTTTATTAAGTGTTTCAGGGCTTTATGAATCAAAATCAATGGTATTGAAATTCAGCAAATTGTTGCAAAAATATTTTGCAACAAAAACTGCATTGACCTCACCAAATGAGATTCTGTTGGTAATTTTAAATTATTTAATAAGCTTGTCAGGAACTTTTAAATCAGATGATGAGAAAGAAATTTTAGCGAGAGTTATAGAATATTTTTCAGAAATAGAAGCACTCGAATCATCAAAAATCATTGATGGAATAGTTGACTTCCAGCATAAAGAAGGTTCAGAATCTAAAATTGAAGCTGAGCTAAAAAACGACTTAATATTATTAAGAAATGACTTTGATGAGGCTAAAGATTATCAAAGTAAATTAGACTTTCTTAAATCTTACAAAAAGATTAATTCTCTTAAACAAGTAAAAGAATTTAGTGATATTTTGAAATTTTTGCTGGAGTTTGAAAGCATTAGCGAAATTGAACTTCAGACAATTATATCAATTTTCAAAAAACATCTTCAGGAACTTCAAAATGATGAAAAGAATCAATTGGCAAAGGTTTTAGTAGATGCAATAACTGATTCTAAGATTGCTGAAGAAATAAAAACTTTTTATCAGGAAATCACTGAGAAGAGTAAAATACTTAAACAATTCGAAGTTTTAAAATCTATTGATAGTTTAGATTCTAAGTCAGATATTGCAGGTTTTACTAAGGAATTTCAAAAATTTATTCAATATATAAATCTAACTAAATTAGAGAAATTTGATGTTTTTTCTTTGATAAAAGAACATTTTCTTAGTCTTTTGGACAAAGGATATATTGAAATTGCAAATGTCTGGCTTGATGCACTCAAAAGATTTGATTCAGAATCTCAAAACAAATTAATTCAGGAATGGATTAAGAAGTTTTCATCCAGGCGTAGTATTGACAAAAAAATTGAAAATAAACTTATTGGTCATATTTCGGACTCAATAAAAGCAGTTGGAAAAGACTCACTTATATTGTTTAAAATATCTGAACCAATAAAATCACTGACTATTTCCTTTGAATCTTTTTTTGCAGATTTCCATAAAGAAATCTTACCCAAAGGCAAATTTTCACCATCAAATATTAAAAAACTTCTTGAAATAAAATTATGGAGTTTATTTACTGATGATAAAATTTCCAAAAAAATTGATAAGCAAATTATATTTGAAATTTTGGATTTTATTTTCTCAAAATCATTTGAAACGAAAGATTATCAGATTATAATCAGGTTTAGTGATTTTAATAATGTAATTATTTCATTGCTTAAAAGACATTTTCCAACATCTCTTTCTGGAAGTGATTTTCAGGAGATATCAAATTTACTTGTTGGTCATTTTTCAGACTCATTGAAAATGTTTGAAAAATCAGAACCTATAAAATCTCTGTTTATTTCTTTTGAGTCGTTTTTTGAAGATTTTTATAAAAAATTTATACCTGAAAGCAAATTTCAACAATCGAATATTAAAAGACTTCTTGAAACAAAATTGTCGAGTTTATTTATTAAACAAAAAATTGAACATGAAATTAAAGATGAAACTAAACATGAAATTTACGAAAGCTTTTTCAAAAAAATCGACAAGCAAATTATATTAGAAATTTTGGAATTTATCTTCTCAAAATCATTTGAAACGAAGCATTATCAGATTGTAATCAGGCATAGTGATTTTGATAATATTATTATTTTATTGCTAAAAAGTAATTTTTCCAGCTCACTTTCTGCTAATGATTTTAAGCAAATATCTAATTCTCTTTTTAAATATTTTGAAGATAATATCACTCTAACTGAGGATGTTTCTAAAAGAACTGATAAAATTCCGGATAATGAATTATCAGAAATCCGGGAAAAAGATATTCATGATGATTTAGTAAATAAATCAATGATAAGTAAAGTTTCTGAGCCGCTAACTGAAACCGAAAAAAATAAATATCCATCGGTAAAAGAAGTTGTTGAAGATGATGACATTAAAAATCTCATTGAAAAAATGACAGATGATGAGATTTATCATAAGATTATAAAACAGCGTTATGATTGGCTTGACAAGCAGGATAAGGATGGAAAATATTATGTTCAGAATGCTGGGTTGGTGATTTTTTATCCATTTCTGAAAACCTTCTTTAATAGAATGAAATTATTAAACGAAAAGTTTGAATTTATTGGCTTCTCCGAAAAGGAAAAGGCCGTTCACTTGCTTCAATATATTGCGACTGGTGAAGATATTCATCCTGAATATCTTTTGGTGTTGAATAAAATATTCTGTGGTTTGGATATTTCATTTCCGGTTCGTTTGGATGTGGAATTGACTGTTGAAGATAAAAACGAATGTGATTTGTTATTTAAATCTGTTATTGTACATTGGGAAATTGTCAAAAACAGCACAATCCCTTCAGTTAGAGAGACATTTATTCAACGTGATGGCGTTTTGGTAAAGCAAAATGGAAACTGGAATCTGAAAGTGGAGCAAAAAGGATTTGATGTCTTAGTGCAAAAAATTCCCTGGGGTTTCTCAACAATGAAGTTTTCGTGGACCAAATATATTATTTTTGTAGAATGGACTTAATAAAACAAAATGTAACAACAATTGCCAACGAACTAAACTGGCTTGGTAAAATACTGGATAAACGGTTTGAGCTTTATTTTCAGCAAAAAAATGATAATGGAGCCATCTTTCTTTTAAAACCACCAGAACTACAAGGAGAAAAATCAATTTATGCTGATTTCATTAGGGAGCATAAGTTTGGATTTTATGAACGCCTTGTTTTAGCTTTGGCTATTGCACCTCATATAAAACCTCAGATGCTGGATGTCTTTTTCACTAAGAACTCAAGTTATGACAGGGGTTTCAGTGAATTTGGAGGAGTTAAAGGTGAAAGTCACGGAGGTTTTATACCAACTGGTGAAACATTGGCTTTTATTCTTGCAGCAAACGATTTCGAAACAAGATTCAGATTGATGCAACTATTTGACCCTGAACATGCATTTGCTAAAAAGAATATTTTAAAAATTCACCCTGTAATTGATCATGAACCTTTTTTTAGTGGGATATTGCAACTAGATGAAGATTTTATTGACTTATTTACTGTAGGAAAAGTGAAAAAACCAACTTTCAATTCAAAGTTTCCGGCACATCTTATCAGAACTGAATTAACATGGGATGATTTAATTTTGGAAGATCAAATTCTGGATCAGGTAAATGAAATTATTTCATGGATTAAATATAAAGACACAATTTTAAATACATGGGAGTTGCATAAAAAAATAAAGCCCGGTTATCGAACTTTGTTTTATGGTCCCCCGGGTACAGGTAAAACCTTCACTGCCGGTTTAATTGGAAAAACGATTGAACGTGATGTTTATAAAGTTGACCTTTCTATGGTTGTAAGCAAATGGGTCGGAGAGACTGAGAAAAACCTTTCCAGGGTATTTGATATGGCTGAAAATAAAGACTGGATTTTGTTTTTCGATGAAGCTGATGCTTTGTTTGGAAAACGGACTGATACCAAATCTTCTCAGGAAAAATATGCAAATCAGGAAGTATCCTACCTATTGCAACGAACTGAGGAATTTTCAGGAACTGTGATTCTGGCATCAAACCTAAAAGGTAATATGGATGAGGCTTTTACAAGACGTTTTCAATCTATGATTTTCTTCCCAATGCCAAAAGCAAAAGAACGTTTGAAAATTTGGGAAAAAGCTTTTAATGGAGGTTTAAAACTTCACAAAGAAGTTGATTTAAAGAAGATAGCTCAGGATTATGAGCTTTCGGGTGGTGGAATAATAAATGTACTACGATATTGTGCAATCAAAGCATTAGAACGTCATGACCACCTTGCAAGTCAGGAAGATATTATTACCGGAATTAAAAGGGAGTTTAGTAAAGAAGGAAAAACCTTTTAATCAACAACAATCACTAAAACATTTGAATCAGGAAGTTTATTGAGATATTCGCTACCAATAAATTGAATAGAATAAGTTCCTTTCAGCTTTATTGGATATGATTTTGTGAGTATAAAAGATATTGATTTGGTTTCTCCCGAGGCAAATTCATTATAATCTTTTTTAGATGGTTTGTCTCTTTTTCTAAGTACGCCATTATACCCAATCTTTTCTCCATTCTCATTAGAAACAGTTATTATATCGCCTGAAATAACTTCAAAAGGTGTTAAATACTTACATATACTCTGTTTTTTTGAATAATTATTTGAAATAGAGAAAATAATTTCAATTGGCTTTGACAAGGCAACCTTTTCCGAAGCTGTTGAAATTTCTACGGTTATATCCTTAAGTGCGGCTTTTCCAATCATAATTTAATTATTAATGATAAAATTCCAAAAATTATCCAGAGCTTAAATATCTAGCTTTATGATTTTTCTGCAAAATATTCGTAATTATCAGCATTGGTTGTTCCTTTAGCAGGGTCTTTTTTAGCTAAATTTTTAGCTCCCTTCTGTCCGTAAACATGATCCTTTGTGGCATGTAATTTATGAGTCAGTTCATGCACAATTGTTCCGGCTTTTGAATCACCACCTTTGATTTTAGCTCCCCAGAAAGAACCTCCAAGAAAAATATCTTTATCATCATTAGATGTATCAACATAAGCATAAGTTTCATCTTCTTCCCCATCATTTAATGCATATTTTTTAAAGGTAATTTCATCCTCTTTAAGGCATTTTTCGACCTTATTAAAACCTTCCTTCACATGCTCAACCCGAGTATCTGTTTCTCCAGTATCAACAGCTCCTGAATCCATCCATTGCTTATATTTCTTGTTAGTTTTACTAATATTGCCTTTAGCTTTTTTAGTCATATTATATGCTCCCACCATTGATTTGTGGAGATTTTCAGCTTTTTTTGGAAAATCTTTTGTGTCTAGTTTTGGTTTGTATTCTTCTTCCTTGTCTTTACCTTTATCTTTGCCTTTATTTCCTCCAAATAATCCAAAGAATGAAAACGATTGAATAACATCAGAATTCTTGCCGCTAGAAATGGCTTTCATCTGAACTGATTTGTCGATACCTCCAGAAATTTTGCTTCCCATAATGTCGGCTTCCATTTCTAATGATGCATCATCATTAATTGAAACACCCTTGGCTTGTATGGTTGGCTTTACTCTTCCTTGCTTTTGTTGCACCACATGCCAGGCTTCGTGGGGAAGATGTTGTTCCTGTCCGGGTGCAACATGAATATCTGTTCCCTGGGTAAAAGCATGTGCTTGTAACTGTGTAGGTTTATCAGAATTGTAATGTACCTTAACATCATCCATAGAGTAACCGGAAAGGTTTTCAATTCCAGCACTTATATTGTCGGGCAGTCCTGTATTGTTTTCGCTTCTTCCAGGTTCAGAACCAGCTTTCTTTTGGATGGATGCCTTTTTCATTTGCAGTTCTTCTTCCTCTGCTTCTTGCTTTTGAATAGTCTTAAACTTTCCCTGCATCAAATCTTCTTCCTCTGCTCCTTGCTTTTGAACAGTCTTAAACTTCCCCTGCATCAATTCTTCTTCTTCTGCACCTTGTTTCTGAACAGTTTTTCCAGAAAAACTGTCAGCCAATGTCTGCAATTGCGTAGCTTTGGTAACCTGATGGCTTATATTTACTCTATCCTGCAATTTATTTTGGACAACATTGTTTACATTTGTATTGTTTGTGAAGTCAGTAGGTGGTTTTAATGCCAGTCCTTTTTTATTTTCATCCAGTGAATCGGCTACTGGATTATTTGCCGATACTCTTTTTCTCTGAACTTGTGAAAATTGCATATTAATTGTTTTGAAGATTATTTAATAAGTCAAAAAAATAAGCTTAATAGATATTAAAAATCTGTAATTCAATATCAAAGTTATGAAAAAATTAATAACTATGCAAAAATGAAACTTATTTTTTGGTTCAATCCATAAAAACATTAACAATTGTGGTCATATCAACTGATTGAATTAAACTAATTCTAATCTTTACTCCCAATAATAATACGGTAAGCAATTAAGAAACCCTTCCAAAAATTATGAACTAATAAATAAAAAAACTAATTTTGTTGTAGTAGTGTCTTAGTTCTTGTATTAAAGATGCCTATATAAACTACAAATTACACTAAAATTAAGAAGAAATTTATTGACATTATTAACAGTAATGAAATTAAGCAATATCAGTAAGCAGCTTAACATTTCTATTAAGTCATTATAATAGTGTAACATGGCAGAATTAACCGGAATAAAAAAAGTGAAACCTGATTTATAAAAAATCGTAGAAGCTTAGCATTAGAAATTTTAATAATTATTTAAATTTATTTTAACACTTATAATAGTGCGCATTTTTATAAAAATAATCATACTTTTAACTGTTTTGTTTTTCCAGGAATCAAACTTGTTTGCACAGGATTTACCTCTTAAAGTTACGCCTCCCGACAGCCTTGTTGTTAATCCACAAAATGTTGAATCCAAAACTGTTCTTGGCAAAATTCTTCAATCACTATCACCGGCAAACCTTTTCGGGAAAAAAGAACTTCCAAAAATTGAGATACCAGCAGTTCCGGAAATACCTCCATTTAATGTTGCACTCCAACAGCAAGCAAACACTTTAAAAGAAATTAAGGATTTAAGCCCCGGTACTGATTACAGTCCACGCTACCAATCTCCTGACACTACTGGAATAACTGAAAAACAGTATGATAGTTTAAAAGGTATTTCTTATTTACCGGTTGTTGACACAAAAAACATCCTGAATTATACTGTTTATGGTTATCATCCTTTTTGGATGGGAACAGCCTGGAAAAGTTATAATTATTCCTTGCTAAGCCGTATTGCATACTTTTCTTATGTCCTTGACCCAAAAACCGGAAGTTACAAGACATTGAACAATTTTAATAATACCGGTATCATCGAAATGGCACATAAAAATGGGACTAAGGTTGATTTGTGTGTCACAAATTTTGGCTATAGTAATAATATAGCATTTTTAAGCAATCCTGTCGCACAAAAAAGATTTATTGACTCTGTTTTGACTGTAATAAGCCGAATGAATGCTGATGGTATTAATATTGACTTTGAGAAAATTCCTAATAATCAAAAAGATAACTTCTCGAAATTTATAAAAAATCTTTCTCTCAGACTACACCAGACGAATGTTAACTACTCCTTGAGTATTGCTATTCCAGCCGTTGATTGGAATGAATCATTTGATATCACGAGTATTGTGGACTACACTGATTTGTTTATTTTAATGGGATATGATTTTTATGGTGATAAGAGTAAAACTGCCGGTCCAAACTCGGTTTTATCAAATGGAGGTATATGGTCTGCTGCCGACATTGTTAACTCTGTTTCTTTATATCTGAATAAAGGTATTCCAAGAAATAAATTCATTCTGGCATTACCATATTACGGAAAAAAATGGATTACCAAATCAGGCATTGTTCCATCTGAATCGGTTGGATTTACTGATGCAATTACTTACCGCGAGTTTAAATCATATTATGATGGCAAATATCCAAGTTCATATGATACAGCCAGCGTTTCAAAATTCTTTATTTTTCAGCAGGGGAAGAAGTGGGTTCAATGCTGGACCGATGACGAGCACACCTTAGCAATTAAATATGATTATATTAAAAAGCAGGGACTTGCCGGTGTTGGGATTTGGGCATTGGGATTTGATAACGGATATTCTAATCTATGGGATTTACTTGATAGGAAATTTACTGCAAAACCAACAGATTTTTCCGATTTGCAAAGCAAATATGATTCATTATTGGTTTTTCACACCGATTCAATATTAGCTCTCGACGACAGTCAGGCTGAAGGTCCTGTATCAAACTTTGGTCAAACAATCAAGGAAATTAAAACTAAAATGCGTAATACCATTGAACGTAATCTTAGGGTCTTCACACTGATTATTTCGCTGCTGTTATTCTTTAGCCTTATTGGTTTTATTATATCAATCTTTGATTGTAATGTCAGATATTTGCTATTTAACAATGAATTCCGAATTTACCTTTTTGTCTTATTTATTATCGAGTTAATGATAATCCTGATGAGGTTATTTGGATTTATTAAAGATATTGACCTTGTTCTTATTATAGGGATAATTTTTGGTTTTTTCATTACTATGGTTATTATTAATGTGATGAAAAAGCGAACCGAACGTAATGTTGAAGACACACCTTAATTATTATGGCTGAGATAAAAAAGAAATCTTATTGTCAATTTGATACTTCTGGTGCTGGACTTGGAGGTTTTTCAACATTTAAATATGATAGTTTAAACGGTGATGTTTTTGCTTTTGCTTATGAATCTGTTTCATCTCACAATTCAACAAAGTTTCTTTCTCAGATTTTTGAAAATGTAAAATATTTTTTCTCAGCTCAATATTATACTCAACCTGAAAAAGCTTTATACAAACTTATTGATTTTCTGAACACTCAACTACTGTTCGATGCTACTAAAAATCCTGTTTTTCAAGATAGGAATGCTCATTTTGCACTTCTTCTTGTTCGCGACAACCAAGTTTATTGGGTGGTTGCCGGACAAGCTTTGATTTTTAAAATTCAAAATCAGCAATATATATTATGTGGTGGAAATTTGCCATCAAACCAGCCTGATGATTCAGACCAGTCTGCTTATCAAAAATATACCCCTTTAGGATTTTCAGCTAAAATTAAACCGATGGCAGGAAAACTTGATAATCATATTCAATATGGGGAGGTCTTTTTATTTATTGCAAAACATCACCATAAAGCAGCAGGTGAAACCAACTTTAATCTTTGCTTGAAAAATATAACATCAATTTCTAACATACAGCCTGAGTTTGACAAGCTGGCATCATTAAAAAAATTATTTCTGGCACATCTGACAATCACAAATCCTTCATTAAAAAAATCATATAGAAATACAATTGATTTATTTGGTTTTTACAATCGTGTGAAAGACACAAAAATTTTCCTGATTTCTTTAATTACTGTTACTATTATTGCAGGAGGAATTATTATCAGTTTTAAATTTAGTGGAAAAGGAGAAAATTCTGAGTTTACGAAAATGGAAAATTATAAAAGCACATTAGTAAATAACTTTATTCCTGACTCAATTAAGAACTTTAAAAATGATTCGACAAATAATAATGATAGTGTTAATAAACTAGATGTTGTAGATTCAGCTATATATTCAGACAAACCATTTTTTGTAAATTTCTTAGTACATCATGGGGTAACCTTGTATCATTGTTCAAAAATATTTAATCTTTCAATTGAAGAGATTATGGCTGATAATGGACTAACATCCACAACTATTTATCAAGGTACAGTATTAAAAATAAGAGCTAAAGGAATTCATGTCATTGAAGATGGTGATAATATTATCGGGATTTCTGAAAAATATCATACTGATGTAAACCAGTTATTGCAAGCAAATGAAATTGAAAAAAACACTCATCTTGAAATGGGAGATACACTAATTATTCCATTAGAATAATCATTTGACCTTCTGCCCTTTGAGCCTTCTTATACGTTTTGATTTTCCGGAATCTTTCTTCTTTATTTTTAGATAGGCATTGCTGCTAGGAGGAAGAAAATAATAAACTTTGTTATCATACTTTATTTTTCCAATGTTGTTTTTCCATTCGAAAGCACCAAGTTTAAATACATTTAAAGAATCATTTTCCCTGAAAGTAAGAAGTTTATCTTTGCCTTCCTCAAATCTCACAGCTATATACTGATTATTAATGACCTCATCACAAATACAGGGTCTTGCTTTCCTCACTTTTATTACCTCTATATATTTTCCGTTCTCGTACCTTACTTTCCCTTTAAGAATTTTAATTTCAGTAGAATCCAGTTCCCGCTTCAAAATAATCCTTTCGGAATTATAAAACTGAATTGTTCTAATATCCTTTCCTTCACTTATAATTTTTTGGTGCATTGTAACCGTATAGTCAACTTTGCAACCAAAAGTGAATAGTAGGATAATAACTAATAAATAACGAAAAGTTCTCATTTTTTTAGAATTGTTCAATCTATAAAAATACATATATTTTTTAAAACAAAAAAAATCCAATAAATTTTAGCCATAATACTATTACGTGATTTATACTATTAGGAAAATATTTATATTTGTGGGAAGCTATCCCATAGGGATTTAGTTCAACATTAAATAAGCAAAATTCTGCAGTGAGGTGTGTAATCTGGCTAAAAAGCTTTACTTTCACGTTTTAACAGTTGGATAGATAATGAAGCTTATAAAAGCACACCTTTGTTTATTATTTTCCTCAGACTGTG
>JAIPBB010000174.1 GCA_021739805.1 Saprospiraceae bacterium
AGGCTTAAAATTATCTGTAATTCCGTGAACTGTACTTCCTTTTGGTATTGTAACCTTTTCTCTTTGAAGATTTTTTTTTCTTCTTTGGAGTTACTTTGCCCCATAACGGTATCCCAAGGAATTTTGCATTTTTACTGAATATGCCCATGATTTTAGTATTTATTTATTGATGATTAATTAAAAATTTTTTCTTTTCCAACCAATTCGATTTTTTTTCTTAAATCTATTAGTTTTTGGATTTAAAATAGATATTGTTCCCTTTACTTTTTTATCCCTTTTATTTTCTTTAATAAGGTCGTTTTTCGCTTCGATAATATCTCTTGCATTGTTAGTGTAATAAGTTTTCATTTTTCCATATTGCTCAAAATTATGAGTAATCCTATATTTTGATTTAACACTTCTTACTTTGCTTGATTTTATTTTTGCCATAATTTTATTTTTTAGTCTGCTTGATAAAATGTAAATATTGCTACTTTATTTTGAGCCATACTTCTTAACTGTTTTTTTGAGTATTCTCCTTTTGCGTTATATCCTTTAACAAATAATAACCTATCTTAAAACTGTACCATCATCTTCTGAATCGTCTCTCATAAACGAAATTATCCATTTTGTTAATGGAATGTACATAACAGCTATTAACAGCCGTACTCCCCACGGTTTATGGATTTTGTCGTATAGCCGTTTTATTGGTTTATCTTCTCCGAGTGATTGCCATGTGTTCGCCTCTTGATATAATTGTTTGTACTTATTTTGGTCTATTGGAACCCATTTTCCTACTAATTCAAAAATTAAATCTATTAAATACATTTTTTATCCTTATTAAATTTGTTTTTAATTACTTTTTTACTTTTTCCTTTTTCCGCCTAGAATAAAACCACCAACTAAAATAGCTGCTAAGGCTATCAGGAACGACTTAGTGGATGAATCAATACTCATGTTACTGTTTGTATTAACAGTTGGAGAAGCACCTTTTATATAGCCTGACATTGTGCCTATCCAATTAGTGAAATTTGTTATAGCTTTTCCTACTTTTGTTTGCCCTTTTTCGGGATATAGTAACCAATCGGGGGGGGTTGGTGGTCCATTAAATGTATCTAACATTAATGATGCGCTACTTTCGCTTGTATTCCAATTTGCGGGTAGTGTAAAACCATCCTTAAATAAACTCATTTCTTTCCTTTCTTTTTAAATAATACAAATACTACAATTGTTATAATAATATAAATTAATAAACTTTTTTGTTTTGTTTGCAATGGTACAACTGTATTCTTTTCAATTGAATTTTCGTCATAATCTGAATTCATAGGACTGTCTTTACCATCCCCTGCGTTAACAGGATAATCTTTATAAGAACCTCCTTTTCCCTCTCCTGCTTTTGTTTCTCCAATAGCTTTGCCATATCCTGCACTTACAGAACCGCTAACAGGAGAACTACCTCCGCCTGCATAATTTCCACCTTTTCCGCCTGCATAATTTCCACCTTTTCCAACACCTGCACTTACTTGCTTAATTGCTATATTAGCTGCTGCAGATTGATTAACTGCTGATTGTCTGTTTGCTTTTTTCATTTTCTATTTTTTTTGTGAAAAGTAAAATAAAACGCCTAAAATTACCGCTATCCACCAATATTGTTGTATATACCATTGGATTTTTGAACCATCTGAATTTGGTACTGGTTGCGTGCCATTGTTTGCACCAAATAATTGACTTAATAATCCCGAACCTGCCATAGCACCACTTCCACCTGCTGCCATCATTCCTATATTACCAAGAATTTGAGAGATTGAAGAAGCCATTCCAATTTTGTATTGATTTGGGTCGATTCCATTTTGATATGCTGCTATATCACTTTCTAATTTGTACCCTCTCTTAGTTACTCTCGTGTCCTGTCTGTTTATTGCACGCTCTCCCCTAGCTTCTCTCCTATCAGCTTTATTTTGGTACTTCATAGACTTCATTGTTTGTCTGTGGTCGAGTAATTGTGTAGGCAATTTTATTACTGCGTTAGCTCCATTGCTTATCACATTTCCAACTGCGTTAGCTCCATTGCTTATCACATTTCCAATTGTTTTGAATAATCCCATTTTTCGTAGTATTTAAAAAAAAAAGCCATACCATTATTTTGGTATGGCTTTAATCCTTTTGTTATAAATTAAATTATTTTAACTTTTTATATGCGTTAGCATAATGCTTTTGATTGCGTCTCTCATAACGATTCATGATTGAAGCATTTGTAACCCAAGAATGCGTTACGATGAAATTTTTGCCGGCATCTACAGAAGCACTTTCCAAATTCAACCTAATACGTAATCTGTCAACCTCCGCAGGGAGTAGGTTAAATGATTGCATACGAGCATTAGCTTCTTCCAAATTTTCAAATTGATGTAAACGTTGCACCAATAAATTAGAATAATCTAAGTCAACATTATATCTGTCTGATTGAATTGAAATAGATTTTAGAACTGCTGCTGCTGATGTAATGCTAATCTCATCTGTGTTGACAAAAACAGCCTTAACACAATTGTCCCCGATAGAAACATCAAAATTTGCTACTGATGCAGGGATACCGTGCACTTGATAAATTGGTATCTCTGTTTGTTTGCCGATAGCCTGTATTCCATCCATCATGATATAAGACGATGCTGCCGTTACGGTTGCACCAAAAACACCCACTTTTGCATCTACTTCTACCTTCAAGTTACTGTTACCACGTAAATTAAGAACAGTCCCGAAATCAATTTTTGCATTTGTAAGATGTGCAAGTGTGGCATGAGTAAGGATTCTGCCATTTGGTCGAGTAGCTGTCAATTGATTCACTGCGTAAAACGCTGATTTTTCAAAACCTTGTGCAATAAGTAAAGGAAGCAATTCGCCGTTATAAATGGTATTTTCTCTGCCATCTTGGTCGAGAACCATTTTAACATTGATATAAGAATAGTCAACTCCTAAAGATGAACATAAAGCAGTAGTTACTAAATATCCAATAAAGTCAATTCCCGAAATATCACAATCTTTATAAATTTCGATTGTTTTTTGTCCTGATAAAATTTTCTTCATTATTCGTCCTCCCCTTTTGTGCTAGTGTTAGTATTAACATTCATAAGACCTCCAATAACAGGAATTTTTGCAAAAATAGGTCTGATTGTGTCTGCGAAAATAACACCGATAAAAAGTGCTATGATAGCGCCAACTAGTCCGCCCATAATTCTTAAAAGTTTTTTTAACATTTTGTTTGAGATTAAATTTATAATTAATTTGAACCCCAATATAGGCTTACAATATTGTTACTTCCTAATATTATTTTTTTGCTAAAAATATGTTCGATTGTGCCTATTGTAAATCAGCTTTTTAGTATTAATCATCATTTCAAAATAATACTGCTCATAGTCTCTTTTTGAATTGAAAGGCACTAATACATCCATCACCTGGTTTTCAAAGCCTAAATCGTTTAACTGTTTTCTTAGTCTATAAAATGTTGCCTTTGGATATATATTTAATTCCCTTATTGCATCCCAACTACCATGCACTTTTAGTTGGTCTAGTAACATCATGATTTTATTCTTTGATATTTTTTTGCCTGTAACTTTATCGAATTTTTTTTTTGATAATATACCTGTTTCTAATTCATGTTTGAAATTATTTTTCCTAAAATCAACATCACTATTTTGTTTGCACAAATTGTCTAATATTATTTCATTTTCGGGCATTGTTTTAATTTCAAATTCATTATAAAGTTTCTCAAATCTAGTTAGTAAAGCATTCATTAAATCCTTGCTGAATGGTGCTTCTTTTCTGTTTATTCCCACATTATTATCATGATTTACTGCCCATTCTTCTGTCCCTTTGTCAGGGAATATTTTAAATGTATGCCTTTTTGACATGCTTTTCTGCATCAATTTAAAAAATCTTTTATCGTCAGGATGAAGTATTAATATAGGCTGCTCTCCTGACTTGGAAATCCTATATAAATCCTTGTATTTTTTCTTTAGCAAGATGTAATCCAAATTCCTTTTCCTGAAAGCATGTTGTTTAAAAATTCTTGACATTTCCCCATTTCTGAAAGTTACTTCATATCTCAATATCAAGTCCGCTTGTGCTTGTAAATAATCAGTATCAAAGAATTGTTTTTTTTCTAGTTTTGATTTTGACATTTTCTCATTTGCCTTATAATGGATTGGTTTTGTAGTTTTATCATATTCTGTACCTTTATGATATATCTTAAAGGAGTAATCCCTTTGAGTGTAAAAAACACCTGTTTTTGGTTGTATAAATTTATCTGATTTTTGCGTTTCATATTTTTTTAGCCTTTTTTGTTGGAATGATAAATATCTTAATGCTTCATTTTTCGAGTTGAAAAATCTATTATAACATATATCTATCCTCTCAATTGATATTGATGATTTATTTACCTTTATATTATAAGGTTCTTCAAATTCACGTTTAAAGAATAATTCAACAAACCTTATGAAACGCTGATGTAATTCTTTTTTTGTGAAATCCCAATCTGAATTGAGACCATAATGATATTTTTTGTTACGTTGTGTCCTGACAAATTGTGCAATACTATTGCCGTATAAATATTTTGGAACGGATATATTAAAAACAATCTTATTCCTACCCAAATCTACTTTATACGGTATATCGTAAACCGAGCTAGGAACCTGCCAAAAATCTGTATGCCGTGCGATAAACTCCTGATGAGAACCGTATAATACTTTCTGCGACATTACTTTTACGCTATCATCTTTTTCCACATAAGTTTCAGTAGTTATGTTTGTCTTAGCATTATTTGTCCTTGAAATATACAACATATTGAACAGGTCTCTATTTGCCTCTAAATCGTCAACCGCTAATATTATTGTATCTACCATTTTTGTTTATCCCTTTGCCTCATTTCGAGTAATGCGATTCGCCTATTGCATATTCTATACTTTTCATCATATAATCTAGTCTTTTTATGATATTCTAAAAATGTATCCTCTTTTTTCATTTCGGGAGACAATTTACTGAACATTATTTCCCTCTCAAGTATAATCTCTGCTAATTCTGCTTTATTTTTCTTTTGTTGATTTATTGCCTGTTGTAGTATCATTTTTTTAAATTTTGAATTAGTTGTGAATACTCAACACATAATTTCATGACTGGGGATAATCTTTTTATTAATCCAGCCTCAAATTTTATACGTATTTTATCGGTATAATTTAACGCATTATCTAGACCTTGTGCGAATAATAACGTTTCTATCTGTAATTCTGCAAGCCTTATATACATTTGTTTTTTTTTCATATTTGTTGATTATCTCTAATAAATACTCTATTTTCTTTTATAAAAGGCTCTAGCCAATCTAATTCACGTAATCTATGATATTTATATACTTCATACATTTTTGAGTGATAACTATGTACAACGAATACTTCTGCGAATTTTACTTCGTAAAGTGTATATGCCTTTTTCATAAATGGGGGCAAATATGGATATAGCCAAACACCTGATATATCTTTATATGGCTGATTTTTACTCATTTCTTAAAGTTATTTCTTCATGACATATTGAGAAATGGTCTATTTTATTTATTTCTTCCATTTTGATACGTTTATTATGTTTTATTACATATAGCAATATTGCTATATGTTTAATTAATTTTAATTTAAGCTATATTTTTTAATTTAATTGTAGTTACTTTTGTCCTTAATTCGCGCTTGAATGAGCTACGATTATTCTGCATTCTGAATAACTCATCATCGTATATCTTTAATTTACGCAGGGTAACGTAATCGTGTTTTTTTATACAATAACTGTTAATTGTATCAATAATATTTTGTAGGCATTCAGTTATATTACTTAGATGATTAAACGCAAACTTACTGCCATTTTCCCAACCGCTTCTATCTAAACATAATTCAAATGATGACTGAATTATTTCTAGATTCATTTTGATTGTGTTATTTTGCCTCATTTCAATAACAAAATAATTATCTCTATAAATTCCATGTATAGAAATATATTTTTGATTTAGGTTTTCAAGCTCTTCATTGATATATTTGTTTACTTTTATTTGAAATTTATCAGCCTTTGAATGACTTTCAAAATAAAAAAATTCATTTCCTAGATAAATTTGATATTTTCCTAAACTTCTCTTTACTCTATCTACATTAGTAATACTGTTTATCCTTGCTTTTCTCATATTAATATTTCCATTTATGAAAAACAGGTTTGTGCACAAATCGCACTATTTTTTGATTTTTTATTGCTATCATTGAGTTTCATATTATACTTACTATATATTATAAGGCATTTCTTAATTTATAAATTTTATTATTAGATTAATGTTGATATAACTAAAGCTAATTTGGCATCTACTTGAAAGATTTTCAATTTTTCTATAATTTCATTCATAATTCTATTATTATTTCGTTGTTTTTATCTGTCAAAAAGCTAGAATTGTCAAAATATATATTTCCATCTAAAATGACCTCAGCATTGTAATAATAAATCTCATCACTTTCTACAATGAATTTTGCCTCTCCTGATGAATTTGTTAATTTACTTTGTCCTATTTTGGAATCTACATTTGATTTATGCTTGTCAATCACAATTCTGCAATTTTTTATTTTTGTTTTATTTGCCTTTTGACAAATAAAAGTAACAGTCTTGTCATTTTCCTCTTTAGCACAGGATAAGCAGCACACTGTTACAAGGCTGAATATCAATACTTTAAATCTTTTTTTCATATTTTGTTATTTAATTATGGCACAATAGTAAAACTTTTATTTTATTAAACAAGATAAATCTTACATTTCTTTTCAACCTGACATGGAAAAGTAGTTGTTAAGTGTAAATTTGCCATTTTGGCAGAAAAGCTTGTAACCACTTGAAATAGATTAATAAACCATTTTTTTAAGTCCCAAGAATGAGACTAGGGTGAGTATGTTATATGGACAACTCACCCCGGACATTGTGGCAGCCTAATTTCGCTCATAAATGACCTGTAATAAACTATCTTTTTTTATTTAGGGAATTATAAGGAATTTTTAAAACGTAACTGCGTTACGAAAATAAAATATAGCAAGGAGTGTTAAATGGTATTTTCTCTCTTTACAAATTTACACAAAAAAAAGGCAAATGAAAAGCTTAAACAAGTATCGTAAAAAACTTTTTATAATTTATTAATATTTTTGGAATAAAAACTTTTTTAGCTATTTCTTATTTATTTTTATTTTTTATTGCTTATTAAAAATTTTGGAATAAAAATAAATCAGAAATTCCTTGCATAAACTTTTCATTTGCCTTAAAAAAAGCTGTTACAATTTGATGCAGCGAAAATCTCATTTAACACTCTCTACGTGGCTAACTTTTTAAATAGGTGCAGATGATAAGAAAAGGCAAATTAATACTGTATATACGTCAGTTGCGGTTTTGTGCTTATTCGATACTTTTTCCATTCTATTAAGTCGTAAATTGTTTTGTTTTGTCTAAAAAAATTCATACCTCCATTTTCTGAATATACATTATATGATGGTTTGCCTATAATCGGTATTTGCGAATAATCAACAGTCATTTTTTGCCACCATTTAGAAAGGTGTGGCTCTTCTGATAATATTGTCATAAGTTTTCTATTTGATTTTTCAAAACACAAATCACAGTTTCCTTTATAAGCTGGTATTGTAATTTGTATCGGTTGTTTATTCCAAAACTTATTCCTGTATTTGTAATCAATCGCGTTTTCAATTAATGGGTAAAAAGTATTATTTGTTTCATAACTAATTCCAATTCTATCCATTTCATCAGTTCTAATTCCAACAGCAATTGAATATTTATTTAATCCAAAAATACTATCAACATATTTTTTCAATGGAATTAACTTTAATTCTCGGTTACACCATTTATTTATTTTACATGGTATTCCGTATTTTTTAATCCCCTGCTCAAATATTTCCCCATTGCGTTTTAAATCATTAAACTCAACAATTGTAAAATCAGTACCGTTACCACTACCTTCATTTATTAAAGCCTCAATCCACACTAAATTTAAGTCAAAATGTTTATCACACTTATCCATGAAATCAAGGCTTTCCTCTCTTTCCTTAGATGTATTTGCCATTGCAAAAATAATATTATGATCTGCATACCATTCTTTCATTTTAACAGCCATCATAACACTTGATAATCCTGCGGAAACACTACAAAATATATTCTTATTATTTAACTTCATAAAAAATTCCTCCCTAAAAAACATTAAAAATTTTAGTTTCATTTAATCAACGTCAGTGCTTAATAATGGCACTATTCTTACACAAGCTGTTAATTTGCCTTTTTAATGTTAAATGTAGCATCTTGATAATTAAGCTTATATTAACGAAATGAATTATTTGTTTTCTGTGTATGGGTTTTTGTTAGGCATATTCTCGAAAGTATTTTTTAAAAAAAAAGAAATAAAAAAAGAGAGACAATTTACATATCTCTCTAACTTTAACTTACTTCCGATTCAATCTATTCCTTAAAGTTGCACCCCTGCAGAGCTTCTCCGCTTCGATTGAAGATGCAAATATAACTATTTTTATACTAGATAATCAGAAATAGTTATTTTGTAACCAATAAATTGCATAGCTGCCTCATCATCAAATATCTCAATATTATTAATAATCAAATCATCTGTCTGTTCTGATGTTTCTGCTGAACCGAATTGATATGACATTGTTTTTGCGTAATCGCTACAACAAATTACAGTTCTTTCACGCTGAACAGTAACTTTTCCAAAATAAAATATGTTTGCATTTTCAGTTATTGCAGGGAAATTTGGTGAAGTTGAAATTACATCTAATTGAAAATTTTCAACCGCTACCATTTTTATTGGATTAAGATTTTTGAATATTTCTATTACTTGTGTTTTTGTTTTCATATTTTACTATTTAATATCTATTTGAAATCCTTTGAACTGAAAAGAGCCTAAACCGCTAAAAGTAAATTCATTAAACAAAAATGTTTTGCAATCATTCATTTCATTAATATCTGCTGAAATTATTAATTTTGAATTTAAAATCAAATTTATTTGACCGTCAGAACCTACGATACTTCCGAAGAAATATCTTTTTTCTTCCGATGCTATTTCTTTGTTAAATTGCACAAATGCAGGAAAATCTACAATTGTTTCTAATTTATCCATATCATAATTTGATGAAATAATTTTCTCCACCATTATTTCTTTGGCAGGAAACATTTTTTTCATTATATTAATTAAATTTTCTTTGTTCATAATTTTTTTGTTTTTTTTTTGAAAAATGTAAATCTTTTTTTGTCCCCTGTACCATATTTTGCATTATTCGGCATTATGGCTGTCAGGATTTTAAATATTAAATTTATAATACTTAAATCCCTTGCAGTAGGTATTCTTCGCAATATTATTTCATATAGCAAGGCAATAACTCCTAATACTAACTGCCAATTTTCAATAATAAATGTGATAATTTTCATGTGTTTTTTCTCCTCTCTTTTTTGATGATGATGATTAAGTTAACTATTAATGCTACGCATCCTAAAATATACCAAATTAACTGAACAGAATCTAAATAACTCATTCCAATAGGCAAACCAATTCCTACTGTTAACGTAGTCATTTCCTTTTGAGCATCAATAAAATTATTAAGCATATTGTTATAATTAAATGTAAGTAATTTTGTTTATCGTCAGTCAGTTTATTTTCAATTGGTGTTCCATTTATTATTTGTTGGACTTTTTTTTTAAAGATGAATTCCAATAAGAATAGTTACCGTATGTATCTGAACCTGTATATTTGTGATATTCATTTCCATTTCCTCGTGTATCAATATGAAGAAAAGTATCATAAATTCCATAGCCTGATATACCTAATTGACGTAAAGTTTTATATTGAATTGTTTTATTTAGCCACCAGTTAGTTACGATATCCATAAATTGCAATTTTTGAAGATATGAATATGCTTGTAAATCTATTGCAATTCCAATCGTGTGTGGAGAATTAGCTAATTTCGAGCCAGCATCTTTGTTGCCCTGTACTGTCCTAAATGATGAAGTTATGCGAACTGGGATACCTGTTTGCTCTCGTATATATTGTGCTGCCTTTATTAAATTGTAATCTAATTCATGAGAAATTGGAGCATCTTTTGACTTACAATAAAATTCAGACATTTTAAAATTATCTGTTATTTGTTCATTGCTATTAGTTATTTGCATTTTTTACCTCCTCTAATACTTGTTTGTAATCGAATTTTTCCGCTTCCTTTTTTTTTCTTTTTATTATTCCTAATTTCTTTTTTCTGAAATCAAAATATAAATAAAATATACTTACAATTGTTATGAATGGAATAAGAGCCAAAATAAATAGTAATATTATAATTAATAATATCACTATCATTATAATACTATATGATGATAATGTTTTCTTTTTCTCTTTAGAATCCCCAACCATTTGCGAAATATGTATTTTTTACTGATAAATATTCTGTTTCTGTTAATTCTTCTTTTAACCATCCTTGTAAATTCAGATTAGAATACCAACCGAAAAATTTTTCCAATATACTTGGTGTCCCAATTGTGCCGTATGGTCTCAAACCAAAGCATTTAAACACTAACTTTCTATCCTCTGGTAATGAACATTGTTGCATTGCCTCATCTATAGATTGTTCATTAGTATTCCCGAATCCTAATATTGTTTTATTCATAGCTTCAAATAAATCCTCCGCTATTAATTGTGCCGTTGCTTCTGATATAGAAGTGGAAGCAAAATTTATTTTCAAATTCTTTATTACGTCCTCTTGTACTGCTTCTAAGTCTTTTAAGTCTTTTGTACCTTGTGATTGAAATAAATCTCCTGATAGTAGTTTTTTAATCAATTTTGCGAAATTGATTAACAAAACCAATACAAGAATAATAACCCCTGCATTTATGTATAATTTTTTATCCTTTGCGGATATATTTTTCATTTTCATTTTCATTTCTTTGATTTTAAAAATAAGCCTGTATTCTAAGACCCGACGTTAGATAATTTTGACCTTGAATACAGGCTTAAAATTATCTGTAATTCCGTGAACTGTACTTCCTTTTGGTATTGTAACCTTTTCTCTTTGAAGATTTTTTTTTCTTCTTTGGAGTTACTTTGCCCCATAACGGTATCCCAAGGAATTTTGCATTTTTACTGAA
>JAIPBB010000175.1 GCA_021739805.1 Saprospiraceae bacterium
AACCCAACACATCAAAAAAGGAAACTGTATTGAAATGACAAAGAAATAAAATGATAATTAAAAAGAAATCTAAAAAATATATAAATTAAATTTGTAAACAAAAATCAGGACGAGTCAGGCAAAAGTAAGAAGGCAGAAGGTAGTTGGAAGTATTTCACCAATTCAAGGCGTCATTGCGAAGGAGTAACGTCTGAAGCAATCCCTTAAATGAAATGTAATGAAGATTATTGATAAATTGCTTGCTTCGAACAGACGGATTACTTCGCTTTACTTCGACTTCGCTCAGCACAGGCAGCTCGCAATGACGAGCAACAAGCAACAAGCAACAAGAAACGAGGAACAAGCAACGAGCAACAAGCAACGAGAAACGAGAAACGAAAAAAAAACATCAAGAATTACAAGGTTTAGAATGAATAAAACTAAGGACATAACAGAAAAAGAAGATTATAGAGATTTATCACAATTAGACTTTGATGAAAATATTTCTGTTTATGGTGCAAGGGTTCATAATCTAAAAAATATTGATGTTTGCATTCCACGAAATAAACTGGTTGTGATTACCGGACTAAGTGGAAGTGGAAAATCATCTCTTGCTTTTGATACAATTTATGCAGAAGGTCAAAGAAGGTATATAGAAACCTTCTCAGCTTATGCCAGACAATTTATTGGAAACCTTGAAAGACCTGATGTTGATAAAATTACGGGATTAAGTCCGGTTATCTCCATTGAGCAAAAAACTACCAGCAAAAATCCACGTTCCACGGTAGGAACTGTTACAGAGATTTATGATTTTTTGCGTTTATTATTTGCAAGAGCTTCAGAAGCATATTCCCATGTTACAGGAAAAAAAATGGTTCAATATTCCGAAAACCAAATTGTTGACCTGATTATCGAAAACTTTTATGAGAAGAACACAATTTTGCTTTCACCTGTAATTAAAGGAAGAAAAGGGCATTATCGCGACCTATTTGAACAAATCCGAAAGCAAGGTTTTACGAAAGTTCGAATTGATGGAGTGGTAAAAGAAATTGAGTTTGGAATGCAGCTTGACCGCTATAAAATTCATGATATAGAAATAGTTATTGATAAAATTAATATTACTGAAAGTTCGTCAAGGCAGAGAATAATTAAATCTGTGCAGACAGCTTTAAAGCATGGTAGAAACTCTCTGGCAATATTAGATGTTGAGTCGGGAAAACTTCAACACATGAGCCGATCCTTAATGTGTGTTGATTCCGGAATTTCTTATGATTTGCCTGAACCAAACAGCTTTTCATTTAACTCACCTTATGGTGCATGTTCAAAATGCAATGGCTTAGGAACTATTTCGGAAGTTGACATTGACAAAATTTTTCCTGATAAAACTAAAAGCATAAAAAGGGGAGGAATTACTCCTTTGGGTGAATATAAAAATTCATGGATATTTCTTCAAATGGAAGCGATTGGAAAGAAATTTAAATTTGATTTATCAACTCCTATCGAAGACCTTCCGGATGAAGCAATTGACACAATTCTTTATGGTTCGCATGAAGTTTTAAATGTTCAAAACGAATATCTTGGCGTAACTTCAACTTATTCTTTGAATTTTGAAGGAATTGTAAATTTCATTGAAAGCAGGTATGATGAAGCGAGTTCAAATGGAGTGAAGAAATGGGCAAGAAATTTCATGAATCGAATTGAATGCCCTGAATGCCATGGCACAAGATTAAAGAAAGAATCTCTATTTTTTAAGTTTGGCGATAAAAATATTTCTGAGCTGGCAAATATGGATTTGCGTGACCTTTATGACTGGTTCGAAACAGTGGATTCAAGATTATCAGAAAGACAAAATAAAATATCATTTGAAATAGTTAGAGAAATTAAAAGTAGAATTACTTTTTTATTAAATGTTGGTATTGATTATTTAACACTTAACCGACCTTCAAAAAGTCTTTCAGGTGGAGAGTCACAGAGAATAAGGCTTGCAACACAAATTGGTTCTCAGCTTGTTGGAGTTCTGTATATATTAGATGAACCGAGTATAGGACTTCATCAAAGAGACAATCAAAAATTAATTCAGGCATTAAAGGATTTAAGAGATATAGGAAATTCTGTTATCGTTGTTGAACATGACGAAGAAATGATAAGAGCGGCCGATTATGTTATTGATATTGGTCCGGGTGCCGGCAGATTAGGAGGAAAAATAGTAGCAATTGGAGCACCAGAAAAAATTGTTGGTTCAAACTCAATAACTGCAAAATATCTTAATGGAGAAAAAGGAATTTCAATCCCCGAATCCCGTAGAGAGGGAAATGGTTTGTCTTTATGTCTCTGTGGAGCATCAGGAAATAATCTAAAAAATGTTGATTTGAAAATCCCTTTGGGCAAACTGATTTGTGTAACAGGAGTTTCGGGTAGTGGGAAATCATCCTTGATTAATGAAACCTTATACCCGATTTTAAGTCAAAAATTATATAGGTCTGAAAAAAATCCATTACCATATAAATCAATTGATGGAATAAAAAATATTGATAAAGTAATTGAAATTGACCAGTCGCCAATTGGAAGAACTCCTCGCTCAAATCCTGCAACTTATACTGGTGTTTTCAGTGATATAAGAAATTTGTTTGCTCAATTGCCTGAGGCAAAAATAAGAGGATATAAACCCGGACGATTTTCGTTTAATGTTAAAGGCGGAAGGTGTGAAACATGCTCAGGTGCAGGATTACGACTAATTGAAATGAATTTCCTTCCTGATGTTTATGTTCCATGTGAAGCCTGCAATGGAAAAAGATACAATAGAGAGACATTGGAAGTGAGATATAAAGGAAGTTCGATTACAGATGTATTAAATATGACTATAAATCAGGCAGTTGATTTTTTTGAAAATATTCCGTCAATTCTTTCTAAAATTAAAACTTTAAAAGATGTTGGTTTGGGATATATTACTTTAGGTCAATCTTCAACAACTTTATCGGGGGGCGAAGCTCAAAGGGTAAAACTTGCATCTGAACTATCAAAACGTGATACAGGGAAAACCCTTTACATTTTAGATGAACCAACAACCGGGCTTCATTTTGAAGATGTTAATGTTTTGCTTAATGTTCTCAACAAACTGGTGAATAAAGGCAACACAGTTGTAATAATAGAGCATAATTTAGAAGTTATAAAAATGGCTGACCATATAATTGATTTAGGACCTGAAGGAGGAGACAGAGGTGGCAAAATAGTTTGTGAAGGTAGTCCGGAAGAAATGTCTGACAAGGAATGCGGTTATACAGCAGAATATCTTCATAATGTATTATTCTCTGAATAATTTCATAAAAAAGTTTTCTATTTCCTAAATTTTATTAATTTTAATTTCCTAAACTAAATTGAAACATTATGATAGACGAAAAACAAGAAGAAAAAATCAGAAAAGCATTTGCTCAAAAAGATTGGAATGAAATTAAAACTGCAGATTCATGGCAGATTTTTAAGGTAATGGGAGAAATTGTCGGAGGATTTGAAAAATTAGCAAAAATAGGACCTTGTGTTTCAATCTTTGGCTCTGCTCGCACAAAACCAAGTAATAAATATTATAAATTAGCCGAAGAAATAGCATATAAACTTACGAAAAAAGGATTTGGTGTGATTACAGGTGGTGGTCCCGGAATAATGGAGGCTGCAAACAAAGGTGCACATTTTTCAGGCGGAAAATCTGTGGGATTAAATATTAACTTACCTTTTGAACAAACATCAAACCCTTTCATTGACCAGGATAAGCTTCTGAATTTTGATTACTTTTTTGTCAGAAAAGTAATGTTTATGAAGTATTCTCAAGGTTATATTGTTATGCCCGGTGGATTTGGAACATTGGATGAATTATTTGAAGCTATTACTTTGATTCAAACTCACAAAATGGTTCAATTTCCAATTGTTTTAGTTGTTAAAGAATACTGGATTGGTATGGTTGAATGGATTAAACAACAATTATTAAATGAAAAAAATATTAATGAAGCAGATTTAGATTTATTCAAACTTGTTGACACGGCAGATGAAGCAGTTGAACATATAGAGTCATTTTATAAAACTTACTCATTGAAACCTAATTTCTAGATGTTTTATAATTTCGATTATATATTTATAAGTAGTAATTAATTAGCAATTAAAATCAAAAATAAATTTAGAAATAACAGAAAAGATAATGATTTATTGTAACTTTTTTTTTAATTTATTGTAATTATTGTAAAATTTTGCTAATTTTATCCTTGATAAAATTATTTTTTCAAACGCAGTTCATTATTAAGTTATGTTAAAAAAATCTATTATAATAAGCCTTTTTGTTTTAATAATTTCATCTGTATATAGCCAAAATTATGGAAGAAGAAGTTACTTAAGAAACAATCCATTAAAAAAAACACCATCTGTTGGAATAAGTTTAGGGATGATAAATTTTCAGGGAGATTTTGGTAGTAAGAGTTTAGGTCTTCCTCAATATGGTGCTGAACTTTTTATTGATTATCGTTTTAATCGTACCCTTGGATTTAGTGCCAATGGTATTTATGGTCGTTTAGCAGAAAAGTTTAGCGAAGATTGTGAGTTGTTAAACTTCCATACTGATTTTTACGGAGGTAATGTAAATTTATTAATTCATCTGAATAGTGTTTTCAATATGCAAAAAAGAAGCCCTCTATCTCCCTTTATTATGGGAGGTGCAGGTGTGATTTTTTTTAATGCAAATGCTGTTGATAAGGATGTAAATAAAATTTGGCAAGATCAAAAAAAGGATTATGATAATTATACTTTTGTATTTCCAATAGGTTTTGGCTTAAAATATCAAGCAAGTGAAAAAGTTGAATTTATGTTTTCTTCAAAGTTTAACTATTCAATGACAGATTTCCTTGACCATAGAATTGCTTATAGTTTTGATATTGCTGATGATAAATGGATTAGAAGCAATCAGAATAAAGCAAATGATACCTATTTGTACACATCTGTGTCAGTAATGTATAGCTTTGGTCGAAGCAGATTCACAAAAGCCAGAAGAAGAATTCGTACCTTGCCTTCATATAGGTTTTAGTATTATTTTCCTTATGATAATATTCCAATTTAAATAGTTCAAATTGAGAATTTTAATGATTCACAAGGAATTTTTTTGTCGTTGAACTAAATGAAGTTTCCTTATTAGATAAACTTGAAATTCTGCAAATGTATATTCCATTGGAAAAATCATTAACATCAATTGAAGTTTGATTCGTATTGATAATAGTTTTGGAAACAATCAATTTGCCAACAATATTATAGATTTGAATAATTACCTTAGTGTTTTCAGGTATTTCTGAAATTTGAACTGTAATGTTTTCTGTTGCAGGATTTGGATAAAGATTAAACTTCAAGTCAGGTATTACAATATCTGTAAATCCAATGTCATGAGGAGGGGGAGTATTTCCTCTATAAAATGATAACCCACCTGCAAGATTTCCAACTATCATGTCAATATACCCATCATTGTTTAGGTCTCCAATTGCAGGTGCAGCTCTATGCCCAACTCTAATATACAAACGGCTTGAATCAAGAGTTTCAAAAATGGTTCCATGATGCACGTAAAATAATGTGTCATCTTTAACTGTTGTGTATATTAAGCTTGAGTCAACGGTAAATGTTCCGGTTAAATTGCTGTCAATGTCTTTATAATAATAAATATAACCTGAACCTGAGCCTACAAGCAATTTATGCCCACCTAATGAATCTTTAAAAAAGCATGGAATAGTATAACCCTTATCATAATTTTGGTAATTGTCGGTAACATCTACTCTTCCAAGACTGTCAGTTATTAAAGTAAATGTAGGATTTGTTGCTGTTCCAGTATTTTTATAATAGTTTAAATTACCTTTTTTTGCTGCTAAATTAAATAAGGAATCAATCCATTCATTGTATTCTTCACCAATTACTAAATCAAGAAGTGAGTCATTATCAATATCAACAAGTTCGGGAAAACTATATTTTCCTACGTCAATTCCCATATAATTTTGTTGTGATAAAGATAAATTCCAAGGATTTCCGACGCCTGCACTATTTTCATAAAAATGTAAGATTCCATTGTATTCTCCAATAATCATATCAATATCCCCATCCCCATCAATATCACCGAAAGTTGGCCTGACATCATTTAGGTTTTGGGCAGAAACATTGGCAAAGTCTCTTGTTATTAATTTGAATTTTGGCTGAGTTTGAGTTCCAATATTTTTAAATTGGGCAATTTTTGCCCTGAATTCTGAGATTCTATCACCGTAATACAGATAAGTTGTGTCGATATAACCATAGTTTCCAACAAATAAATCCAACAAGCTATCATTATTATAGTCGTATAGAACAGGCATAGATGCGATTCCAACATCAATCATATCACGCTGGAAAATATCAGGATATTGATAGGTAAATATTGGCAATGAACTACTACCGGTATTTTTGTAAAATAATTGACTATTAAATCCTGTTGCTTTTGCATAATAGCTTCCTTCAAATGGACTGACAATAATATCTTTAAGGTTATCATTATTTATATCAATATAACTGGGACATGGAAATGAAACTAAATCAATTGGGACTGTATTTGATGGGAAAAGAGTATCTTGAGATATTATATTGGCAGTATCAAGAGTTCCTCCATTTGTTAATCCAATTAAATTTCTATAATCAACATCGCCTAAAATCAAATCTTTATCAAGATCATTGTCAAGGTCTAAAAATAGCATAGTTGAGCCTGTGTGTTTTGGTGCAGAGCTTTTATTGTCGGACTCTACAATCGACTTTCCTTTCCAACATGTTTGATTTAAAAATAAAGTATTAGAAACTTCACTTTCAGCAAAATAACCCCAACAATTATGAGCAAGTTCAAATTTAAGACTATCACAAGTACCGTATGTTTCCATTGATAAATTTTTATGATATTGAAGAAATGTTCCCAAGCCGTAAAAAACAAAAATATCAAGGTCTCCGTCATTGTCAATATCAACTATTCCCGGGTAATCTTCATCCGATAACTGGATGTTTCCATAATATAATCCTTGAAATGACAATAGCATTGGAGTAATAAGTTTAAACTTTAATCCGTCAATTGCATTTGACACATTTTTATAAACAGAAATCCCACCCGGATAATATGTGAAAATATCGTTTTTACCATCGCAATTATAATCAGCCATTTTAACCCATCCATACATATATGGAAATTCTCTTTCATATTCAGGAGCATAAGTGTAATCAATGCTGTTTGGAGTTCCATTATTAATGTATGTCATGTATTTGTCACCATGTTTGTCGAAAACAAACATGTCCTTAATCCCATCAAAATTCAAATCGATTTCACAGAACTGCGTTGCATTCATTCCGCCAACCCACGGGTTTTTATAATTTAATCCAAGAGAATCTTGAACTTCAACTGAAAAATCTCGAGTAAATCCTATATCATAATTCGTTTGAGAATATGAAATCTTTGTGTTTACTAAGGCAAATGAAATTAAAAAGAAGATTGATATTGAAAGAGTTTTTCTAATTGTCATGTATATATATTTTAGATTAATAATACTAAAGACAAAAATAATGTATTAAAAGTTGCCAGCTTCAAAAATAAATATCATTTGTGAGAAATTTGGCAAGAGTAAAATTCAATAATCAATAATTACAAGGTTTTATCAATATATGAAGTATTATTTTTAAGTTTTTAACAAACTTTAAATTATATAATTGGTAAATACTAAATGTTATTTTATCTTTGCACCCTTAAATTTTCGAAAATATTTTAATAACATAATAATTAATGGATTATGCAAAGTAAAGGAGCTATCAGACTTTTTGCCATCGTTTTTGCTATAGTGTGTTTATATCAACTGTCATTTACATTATTTACAAGCAGAACAGAAAAAAAATCTAAAGAATATGCAATTAGCGATAAGGTTAGAAGTGAAGCAATCACTCTCGCTCATGGTGATACAATCTTAGAAGGTATTTATTTCGATTCATTATCAAGGACAGCAAAAAAGTATTATCTCGACTCAATGTCTGATGAGGTAATCTATAATATCGGAGTTAGGAAATATACTTACGCTGATTGTAAAGAACGCGAAATTAATCTTGGTCTTGACCTAAAAGGAGGTATGAACGTAACTCTTGAAGTATCAGTTGTTGATATTGTTAGATCTATGTCGGGTTTTAGCGAGGATTCTGTTTTTAATCTCGCAATTAATAAAGCTTTACAAATGCAGAAATCCAGTCCGGAAGGTTATGTGACACTTTTTGCAAAAGCATTTAAAGAAATTGACCCAAATGCCAGATTAGCTACAGTTTTTTCAACAATTGAACTTAAGGATAAAATTAACCCGAATTCTACTGATGAAGAAGTTTTAGCTGTAATCTATAAAGAAACAAGCGAAGCTATTGACAGAACATTTGAAATCCTGCGAACAAGAATTGACCAATTTGGGGTTGCTCAACCTAATATTCAAAAAATGCAAACTGCAGGAAGAATTTTGGTGGAATTACCCGGTGTAAAAGACCCTGCACGTGTTCGTAAACTACTTCAGGGGACAGCCCATTTGGAATTTTGGAAAACATATGATTTTAGTGAAATATCTTCCTTTTTAATGGAAGCAAACGAAAAGATAACTGATTATTATAAAGGTATTGATAATATAGATACTAATCTTACACAATCCGAAGATAGTCTCCAAACAATTAATGAAACCCTTGTTAATGATGATGAAGCTCCAACTTTACTTGAAAAGATGGCAAGTAATGATACAGCTATCGATTCAATATCATCTGACACTTCTACTTCATTGGTTGATAAGCTTAAAGTTGACTCCGCAGCAAATGCTCTTGACCAACAAACTACCAAGACATTGTTTTCATATCTGCAACCTAATGTTTACCAAAACGAAGGTCAGTATTATCCCGGTAAAGGACCGGTAATGGGACGTGCTGAAATCAGAGATACTGCACGTATCAATAATATGTTAAAGCTGGAATCTGTCAAAAATATTTTCCCAAGAGATTTGAAATGGCTATGGACTGTTAAACCAATCAAAAATGATAAAGGATTTATTACGACTACATTAGAGTTAGTAGCACTTAAAAAAGAAAACAATGGTCAAGCTTCAATGAATGGTGATGTTGTTACAAATGCACGACAGGATTTCTCGCAAAATGGTGGAAACGAGATTTCAATGACAATGAATACTAAGGGAGCTAAAATTTGGAAAAAACTTACTGGTGACAATATTGGAAAATCAATTGCCATTGTTCTTGATAATTACGTTTATTCATATCCAACAGTTCAAGGTGAAATTCCAGGTGGTCGTTCTTCAATCACAGGAGACTTTACTCTTGAAGAAGCTAAGGATTTAGCTAATATTCTAAAAGCCGGTAAAATTCCTGCTCCTGCAAGAATTGTTGAAGAAGCAATTGTCGGACCTTCATTAGGAAAAGAAGCAGTTAACGCCGGATTGATATCATTTATCATTGCCTTTATTATGGTTCTTCTTTATATGATATTATATTACAATAGAGCTGGAGTAATTGCGAATATTGCACTTATAACAAATGTTTTCTTTCTTTTTGGTGTTCTTGCATCTCTTGGAGCGGTTCTAACTTTACCAGGTATTGCCGGTATAGTGCTTACACTTGGTATGGCGGTGGATGCGAACGTAATTATATTTGAACGTATAAAGGAGGAAATAAGGGCAGGAAAAGGAGCAAGACTTGCAATTGCCGATGGATATAAAAACGCATACTCTGCAATTATTGATGGTAACGTAACAACTCTTCTTACTGGTATTGTATTATTCATATTTGGTTCAGGACCAATTCAAGGTTTTGCTACTACATTAATTATCGGTATTCTTACTTCTTTATTCTCAGCTATTTTCTTGTCGCGTTTAGTTTTCACCTGGATGCTTGACAGAAACAAGATGGTTAACTTTGATAATAAATTTACAAGGAATTTTTTAGTTGACAGTAAAATTGATTTCGTTGGATTAAGAAAGAAAATGTTTATTGTTTCAGGAATCATTATTGTAATCGGTATTATTTCTCTATCGACAAAAAGCCTTAATTACGGTGTCGATTTTGCAGGTGGTAGAACCTATATTGTTAGATTCGATCAAAATGTAAACACTGTAGAAGTTAGCAATGCTTTAACTTCAGGATTTAAATTCTCACCCGAAGTAAAAACATTTGGACAAAGCGACCAGGTGAAAATCACTACAAAATACAAAATTGAAGTTGATTCAGTTTATATTGATTCTCTTGTTGAAAGGAAACTTTACGAAGGAGTTAAAGGATTTTACAAAACTCCAATCACTTATGAAGAATTCTTATCGGATTCCGATAGTAAAATTTATGGGAAACTCAGCTCGCAAAAGGTTTTCCCAACAATTGCCGACGACATTAAACGTGGAGCATTTTGGGCATTGACTATAGCTTTAATAATTATCTTCTTATATATTGCAGCGAGATTCCGTAAATGGCAATTTGGACTTGGTGGATTAGCTGCTCTTGTACATGATTCGTTTATTACGGTTTCGTTGTACTCAATTTTTTATGGAATACTGCCATTTAATCTGGAAGTTGACCAGGCATTTATTGCTGCAATTTTAACCATAATTGGTTATTCCATTAACGATACTGTGATTATTTTCGACCGTATTCGAGAGTATTTACACCTTTATCCAAAAAGAACACTTAAGGAAAATATGAATTCAGCAATAAATAGTACACTTGCCAGAACTATTAATACTGCGGGTACTACTATTATTGTACTTCTTACAATATTTATTTTTGGAGGCGAAGTAATCAGAGGCTTTACATTTGCACTTATGGTTGGTATATTAGTTGGGACATATTCTTCAATCTTTATTGCCAGCCCGATTTCATACAATCTTATGAAAATACAGGAAAAGAAAAAAGAATTAAAAAAGCTTCTTACAAAACGTAAGAAATAAGAAAAAAAAAGAGCCTAATTGGCTCTTTTTTTTTTGAATTAATTTTTAAAATTTACACAAGGATTTAGGAAGTAAAATTCAATGGTATTTCCCAGTATTTAATGAAGTTGTTTAAAGTTGACGTAATAAAATGACGCAAAAAGCCAGTAAATTTAATGCTTTCCAATGAGTTTTGTTGGTTTCAAAACGAACTAAAATAGCCTTAAAAGCATC
>JAIPBB010000176.1 GCA_021739805.1 Saprospiraceae bacterium
TATCCTTGTTAAATAATCTGCAATTGGGTCAGTAACCATGTTATTCTTTGTTATTTAAATATTAATATTTTTTTTACCAACTAGCTTTTTTAACACCCGGGATTAAACCGTTTAAAGCCATTTCCCTGAAGTTAATACGTGAAATTCCAAATTGACGCATATAACCTTTTGGTCTGCCTGTCAATTGACATCTATTGTGCAAACGCACCGGTGATGCATCTTTTGGAAGTTTTTGCAAACCTTCATAATCACCTGCTGCTTTTAATGCTGCACGTTTGTCTGCATATTTTGCAACCATTCTTTGTCTTTTACGCTCACGCGCTTTTATTGATTCTTTTGCCATTATTTTTGATTTTTAAATGGTATTCCATATAATTTTAGTAATGCAAGAGCTTCAGCATCTGTTTTAGCTGTTGTAACAAATGTTATATCTAAACCTGTAATACTGCTAATATTATCAATGCTGATTTCAGGGAAAATAATTTGTTCGGTAATACCAAATGAATAATTACCTCTTCCGTCGAAGCCTTTATCATTGATTCCCCTAAAATCTCTAATACGAGGAATTGATACAGAAATCAATCTATCAAGGAATTCATACATTTTTTCACCCCTTAAAGTAACTCTAACACCAACCGGCATTCCTTTTCTTAACTTAAAGTTTGAAATATCAACCTTTGATTTTGTAATAACTGCCTTTTGTCCGACAATTTGTGTCATCTCCAAAAGTGCTGTATCAATTATTTTCTTATCAGTTATTGCTTTACCAACTCCCTGGTTTAAACAAATTTTCTGAAGCTTAGGAACCTGCATAATTGATTTGTATTCAAATTGCTTCATCAATGCAGGAACAATCTCCTTAGTGTACTTATCTTGAAGTCTTGGTCTGTATTCCATTACTTAATCACCTCCCCTGATTTTATTGAGTATCGGGTTAATTTTCCATTTTTATCTAGTCTTCTGCCTACCCTGGTAGCATTTCCATTACCATCGATTAGCATTAAATTTGAAATGTGAATCGGAGCTTCTTTTTTAATAATTCCGCCTTGAGGATTATCGGCATTTGGTTTAGTGTGTTTCGACACTAAATTGATTCCTTCGACAATAGCTTTTTGATCTTTTACTTTCGTAAGAAGAACTTTGCCTGTTTGTCCTTTGGATTCTCCAGAAATAACCTTAACGGTATCCCCTTTTTTAATATTTAATTTTAGTCCCATTTTTTTATCCTTATATTTTTACAACACTTCTGGTGCTAATGAAACAATTTTCATAAACTGTTTTTCTCTAAGCTCTCTGGCCACAGGTCCGAAAATACGAGTTCCTCTTAACTCACCGGTGGGAGTTAATAAAACAACAGCGTTATCATCAAATCTTATATAAGAACCGTCTTTTCTTCTGATTTCTTTTTTTGTTCTTACAACCACAGCTCGAGTGACCGTGCCTTTTTTTATACCTCCTGAGGGTATTGCGTGCTTTACAGTACAAACAATTTGATCACCAATTGAAGCGTATCTTTTCTTTGTGCCACCAAGCACACGAATGCATAGAACTTCTTTGGCTCCACTGTTATCTGCTACTGCTAGTCTTGATTCTTGTTGTACCATAATTATTTAGCTCTTTCTATAATTTCAACTAATCTCCAACATTTGTTTTTACTTATCGGACGTGTTTCCATGATTCGTACAGTATCACCAATACCGCAATCATTATTTTCGTCATGAGCAGAAAACTTATTTGTTTTTTTCACAAATTTCCCATAGATAGGGTGTTTTTCTTTTCTCTCAATTTCAACAACAATTGATTTGTTCATTTTGTTGCTTGTGACAATCCCGATTCGTTCTTTTCTTAATCTTCGGCTTTCCATAATATTGTTTTTCAGACTAAGTTAATTAATCTTTTTGATTTACACTTTCCTTAAGTTCTCTACTTCTAAGCTCAGTATTGATTCTTGCAATCATTCTTCTGTAATCCTTAATTTTCATAGGATTTTCAAGAGGAGACACAGCATGATTCAACCTTAATTTGGTTAATTGCTTTTTCTCTTCGTCTAATCTCTCACGAAGTTCCGGAGTAGATAGCTCTATTATTACTTCTTGTTTCATATTTCTATATTTTACTCTTCTGCGAAGTCTCGTCTAATAATAAATCTTGTTTTAACAGGCAGTTTTTGTGCTCCCAATCTCATTGCTTCTTTTGCAGTTTCAAGATTAACACCTTCTGCTTCAAAAAGTATTCTACCGGGTTGAACTCTTGCAACATATAATTCAGGCGAACCTTTACCTTTTCCCATACGAACTTCCGCAGGTTTTTTAGTTAATGGTTTGTCAGGAAAAATCTTAATCCACAATTGTCCTTCACGCTTCATCTTACGAGTGATTGCCTGACGAGCAGCTTCAATTTGCCTTCCTGTCAGCCAGTTTTCTTCCAATGATTTAATGCCGAAAGAACCGTATGCCAGTTGGTCACCACGTTTGGTGTTCCCCTTCATTTTGCCTTTCTGCTGCTTTCTGTATTTTGTTTTTTTAGGCTGTAACATTGCTCTAAAATTTATATAAAGTTAAAATCTTAATTTTCTTATCTTCTTTTTCTCTTTGGTTTGTTTCTTGGCCCACCACTGCCAGGTTTTGTAGCTGCAACACCATCAAAGGGTGAAAGATCCTTCTTACCGTAAATTTCACCTTTGCAAATCCATACTTTAATACCTATTCGGCCATATGTTGTGTGAGCTTCACATAGAGAATAATCAATATCTGCTCTAAGTGTATGAAGAGGAATTCTTCCTTCTTTATACATTTCTCTTCTTGCCATTTCAGCTCCACCTACTCTTCCTGAAATTAAAACTTTAATTCCTTCGGCTCCCATTCTCATTGTTGAAGCGATTGATGTTTTTATTGCTCTACGGAAAGAAATTCTTCCTTCGATTTGTTTTGCAATTGCCTGAGCAACTAAAACTGCATCTAATTCAGGACGTTTGATTTCAGCTATATTAATTTGAATCTCTTTTCCTGTTATTTTTTTCAGCTCTTCTTTAAGTTTATCTACTTCTTGTCCGCCTTTCCCGATAATTATACCTGGACGAGCAGTATTAATAGTAACAGTAACAAGCTTTAGAGTTCTTTCAATAATGATTTTTGAAATCCCAGCTTTTGACAACCTTGCATTAAGGTATTTTCTGATCTTATCATCTTCAACAATTTTTTCAGGTGTGTTTTTAAGATCATACCAGTTGGAATCCCATCCTTTGATGATTCCTAGTCTGTTACCTATTGGATTTGTTTTTTGTCCCATTGACTACTATTATATTTATTTTTAATTTTCTTCTTTTGTAATAATTTCACGACTATCAACAATTAGCGTTACATGGTTTGAACGTTTTCTAACTCTGTAAGCTCTACCTTGTGGTGCTGTTGAAATTCTTTTAAGCATTCGTCCTGAATCAACAAAAACATCTTTAACAAACAAATTTGATTCTTCTAGTCGAACTCCTTCGTTTTTGCTTTGCCAGTTGGCAATAGCTGAAAGCAACAATTTATAAACTCTGCCTGACGCTTCTTTTGGTGAATTTTTCAACATGCTCAAAGCTAATTCTACTTCTTTACCTCTAACCATATCCGCTACTAATCTCATTTTTCGAGGTGAAGTAGGACAGTCATTTAGTTTTGCAAAGTAAGAAGTAGTGTTAAATTCCTTACGTCTTTCTGCTGTGTTACGTTTTCTAACTCCCATTTTTTCTATTATTTTTCTTTATTTTCTACCTTTATCTTTACTTCCGGCATGGCCTCTATAAGTTCTTGTAGGAGCAAATTCGCCTAACTTATGACCAACCATATTTTCAGTAACATAAACCGGAATAAATTTATTTCCGTTGTGCACTGCTATTGTAAGACCAACGAAATCAGGAGAAATCATTGAGGCTCTTGACCAGGTTTTGATAACTGCCTTTTTCTTTGAATCCTGAGCTACGAGTGCTTTTTTCTCGAGCTTATAATGAATATATGGACCTTTTTTTAGTGAACGACTCATAATTTAAATATTTAAAACTATTTCTTCCTTCTTTCAATTATATATTTGTTTGATTGCTTTTTCTTGTTACGAGTTTTGTATCCTTTTGCAGGAATACCTTTTCTCGAACGTGGATGTCCACCAGTAGCAGCACCTTCTCCACCACCCATTGGGTGATCAACTGGATTCATGTTAACAGCACTAACTCTTGGACGACGTCCTAACCATCTGCTTCTACCTGCTTTTCCAGATCTTTCAAGACTATGGTCAACATTGGAAACCATTCCAACTGTTGCTTTACAAGTTTGAAGTACCATCCTGGTTTCTCCAGATGGAAGTTTCACAACTGCAAATTTTCCATCACGTGACATAAGTTGTGCGTAAGAGCCAGCACTTCTAGCCATTTTTGCACCTTGACCCGGTCGCAGTTCAATATTATGAATAACAGTTCCGAAAGGAATATCGCTCAAATACATAGAGTTTCCAATCTCAGGACTAGCATCTTTTCCTGAATTGATTTCAGTTCCAACCTTTAATCCATGAGGAGCAATAATATAGCGTTTTTCACCATCTTTGTAAAATATCAATGCTATCCTAGCAGTTCTGTTGGGATCGTATTCAATAGAATTTACAATACCGGGAATGCCCTCTTTATCGCGCTTGAAATCGATTATTCTATATTGTTGTTTATGACCACCACCTACTTGTCTAATGGTCATTTTTCCTTCGTTGTTTCTACCACCACTTTTCTTTTTTGGAGTCAAAAGACTCTTTTCTGGTCTGTCAGTAGTAATATCGTCAAATGCGCTTATAATTTTAAAGCGTTGACTTGATGTCGTTGGTTTGAATTTCTTTAAAGCCATTTATCTAAATATTGCTATAAAAATCAATAGTTTCACCTTCAGCTAAAGTTACTATAGCCTTTTTATAAGATTTTGTTTTTCCGGTTAAATTTCCTGATTTAGTCATACGTGATTTTGTCTTTCCACCATAAATCATTGTTTTGACTGAATCAACAGTTACATCGTAAATTTCTTCAACTGCCTTTTTAATCTGGAGCTTATTGGCACTCTTTTCAACTATAAAGCCGAAACGATTCAATTTTTCGCTTAATCCAGACATCTTCTCTGTTATTACCGGTTTTAATATTATGCTCATTTTGTAATTATTTATTTTGTGAACATTTTCTCAATTTCTTCAATAGAACTTTCGTGAATTAACAGTTTGTTCGCATTAAGAATATCATAAGTATTAATTGTTGAAGCAATTGATACTTTTGTCTTTTGGATATTACGTGATGACAAGTAAATGTTATTATCAGCACCTTTTATAACTAAAAGTGTTTTTTTATCCTGTAATTCGAAGCTGTTTAAAAGCTCAACAAATTTTTGTGTTTTTGGCACTTCAAAAGAAAAATCTTCAAGAATGATAATATCTTTATCAAGAGCTTTATAAGATAAAGCAGATTTTCTTGCAAGTTTTTTTACTTTCTTATTAAGTTTAAACCAATAATCTCTAGGCTGAGGTCCAAAAACTCTTCCTCCACCTCTAAATATTGGATTCTTTACATCACCAAATCGAGCACTTCCAGTACCTTTTTGTTTTTTAATTTTTCTACTACTACCTCTGACAGCAGAGCGTTCTCTTGAACTGGATGTTCCTTGACGCTGGTTTGCCATATATTGTTTTACATCAAGATATATAGCATGGTCGTTTGGTGTAGCACCAAAAACTTCATCGCTAAGTTTAACTTTACGAGTAGTTTTTTCGCCGTTTTGTTTATATACTTCTAACTCCATCTTTCGATAATTACGTATGAACCATTTGGTCCGGGAATCGAACCTTTAACAATGATTAAATTCTTCTCAGCGTCAATTTTCAGAACCTGAAGGTTAATCATTTTCACTCTGTTGCCACCCATTCTTCCGGCCATTCTCATTCCTTTAAAAACTCTTGAAGGATATGATGATGCACCTATTGAACCGGGAGCTCTAAGCCTATTATGCTGACCGTGAGTTGCATCATTTACACCTTTAAAGTTGTAACGTTTTACAACACCCTGAAAACCTTTTCCTTTTGATTTTCCGACAACATCAATATATTCACCTTCAGTAAAAATATCAACAGTAAGTTTGTCACCAAATTTCTTTTGATGTCCTTCTTCAAATCTTGAAAATTCAGCTAATACTTTCTTTGCTGCTATTCCGGCTTTTTTAAAGTGACCTGCTTCAGCTTTATTTACTTGTTTTTCCTTTTTGTCGTCATAAGCTAACTGTATAGCTTCATACCCATCAGTTTCTTTTGTTCTGACTTGTGTAACATAGCAAGGACCTGCTTCAATAACTGTACAAGGTAAATTATTACCTTTTTCGTCATAAATGCTAGTCATTCCTACTTTTTTTCCAATTAATCCAGACATCTTATTCTATATTAATAAGCTTAATTTACTATTGTAACTCTTTTAAAAATTATACTTTTATCTCAACTTCAACACCACTTGGTAACTCTAACTTCATTAATGCGTCAATAGTTTTTGAAGTAGTGCTGTAAATATCTAAAAGCCTTTTGTAAGAACTTAATTGAAACTGTTCTCTTGCTTTTTTATTTACAAAAGTTGACTTATTAACTGTGAAAATCTTTCGGTTAGTTGGAAGTGGAATAGGTCCATTCACAACTGCACCAGTTGACTTTACAGTTTTAACGATTTTCTCTGCTGATTTATCAACGAGATTATAATCGTATGACTTTAGTTTTATTCTTATCTTTTGACTCACTATTGATAATTTTATTTAATTCTATTATATTAACTTGTATCCTCTAATTTTTAACAAAACATCATCCAATATATCATTTGGAATTGGTGCATAATGTGAAAACTCAAGAGTTGATGTTGCTCTTCCTGATGAAATTGTTCTTAATGCTGTTACATATCCAAACATTCTAGCTAAAGGGACTTTGACTTTAACAATCTGGTATCCTAATCTTGACTCAACATCAACAACTTCAGCTCTTCTTTTATTTAAATCACTTGTTACATCTCCAACATATTCGTCAGGAGTAACAACTTCGCAATTCATAATTGGTTCTAACAAAGTAAGTTTAGCTTTTTTACAAGCTTCTTTAAATCCAATTTGAGCTGCAATTTCGAAAGCTAATTGGTCAGAATCAACATTATGTGCTGAACCATCATACAATCTAACTTTCATACTACGTACTGTAAATCCGGCTAAAACACCATTCATCATAGCATTTTTGAAACCTTTTTCAACAGATGAGATAAATTCAGAAGGAATGTTTCCGCCTTTTACTTCATTAACAAATTGTAATCCTTTTTCATTAGTATCAGCAGGAGAAATTTCAAATTTGATATCTGCAAATTTTCCTCTTCCACCTGATTGTTTCTTATATACTTCCCGATGGTCAACTGATGATAATATTGCTTCTTTGTATGCAACCTGAGGTGCTCCCTGATTACATTCAACATTAAATTCTCTTTTAAGTCTGTCAACTAAAATGTCGAGGTGCAGTTCACCCATTCCACTAATAATTGTTTGACCAGTTTCTTCATTAACTCTTACTTTAAAAGTAGGATCTTCTTCAGTAAGTTTTAAAAATGCCATTCCAAGTTTATCAGCATCCTTTTGAGTTTTAGGCTCAACAGCAATACTAATTACAGGGTCAGGGAATTTTATAGTTTCGAGAACTATTGGTTTTTGCTGAGTGCAAAGTGTATCACCAGTCCTTATAGTTTTAAAGCCAACAGCAACTCCAATATCTCCAGCTTCAATTCTATCAAGTGGATTTTGTTTATTTGAGTGCATTTGAATTAATCTCGAAATTCTTTCTTTTTTACCAGTTCCTGCATTATAAACATAAGAACCAGCATCAAGTGAGCCAGAATAAACTCTAAAATATGCTATTCTTCCAACAAATGGGTCTGTAGCAATTTTGAATGCTAGAGCACAAAAATCTCCTTTCGGATCTGCACTTCTGATTTCTTCTTTATTGGTAAATGGGTTTATACCTACAACATCAGGAACGTCAAGAGGACTTGGTAGATAATCAACAACCCCATTCATTAATAACTGAACTCCTTTGTTTTTAAAAGCTGAACCACAAAAAACGGGAGTAATCCTTAATTCTATTGTAGCTTTTCTTACCGCTGCTTTAACTTCTTCTTCAGTTATTGAATCAGGATCAGCCATGAATTTTTCTAGTAATTCTTCTGTTTCTTCAGCAACACCTTCGATTAATGCAGCTCTTGCTTCGGCAGTAAGTTCGAGCATATCCTCAGGAATTTCATATTCCTGAATAATCATTCCTTTAGAACTTTCGTCCCATGTATAAGCCTTATTCTTTACTAAGTCAATTAGTCCAACAAACTCATCTTCTGCTCCAATAGGAATTTGAACAGGTACAGGATTTGCATGAAGTTTTTCCCTGATTTCAGTAACTACTCTTTGAAAATCAGCTCCTGCCCTATCCATTTTGTTAACAAAACAAATACGAGGAACTTTATAATTATTGGCTTGACGCCAAACTGTTTCTGATTGAGGTTCAACACCACCATGACCGCAGAAAAGTGCAACAGCTCCATCAAGAACTCTTAACGAACGCTCAACTTCAACTGTGAAATCAACATGACCAGGTGTGTCGATAATATTAATTTTGCTTTGAATGTTATTATGTTTCCAGAATACGGTTGTTGCAGCAGATGTAATAGTAATGCCACGTTCCTGTTCCTGGATCATCCAATCCATAGTGGCGGCACCATCATGTACTTCGCCAATTTTATAATTCTTGCCGGAATAGAACAAAATACGCTCAGTCGTTGTGGTTTTACCCGCATCGATGTGAGCCATTATGCCAATATTTCTTGTATTTTGTAAATTTTCCGACATTGTTTGTATTATACCTTATATATAATGTGTATTAAAATCTAAAATGTGAAAAAGCTTTATTTGCTTCTGCCATTCTGTGAGTATCTTCTTTTCTTTTAAAAGCTGCACCTTCTTCTTTATAACCAGCCAAAATTTCACCGGCTAATTTTTGAGCCATTGATTTTTCGTGTCTTTTGCGTGAAAAACGAATAAGATTTTTCATTCCTATTGACATTTTTCTACCCGGACGAATTTCCGATGGAATCTGAAATGTTGCTCCACCAATTCTTCTACTTCTTACCTCAACAGCAGGAGTAACGTTTGCTAAAGCTTTTTTCCATACTTCAACACCGTTTTCGCTTGTTTTTTCGGCAACTATTTCCATTGCATCATAAAAAATGTCAAAAGCAATATTTTTTTTGCCTTTCATCATCAAATTATTGACAAACTTAGTCACCAAAACATCGTTAAATTTTGGATCCGGAAGTATAATTCGCTTTTTAGGTTTAGTTTTCCTCATTTTGCTATTACATTAAAATTATTTTTGTTTTGGCCGTTTTGTTCCGTATTTCGATCTTCTTTGAGTTCTACCTTCAACACCTGATGTATCAAGAGCACCTCTAATTATGTGGTATCTTACACCCGGAAGGTCTTTCACTCTACCACCTCTGATAAGTACTATCGAGTGTTCCTGTAGGTTATGTCCTTCGCCAGGAATGTAAGCATTAACTTCTTTTTGAGTTTTTGTTAACCTTACTCTTGCAACTTTTCTCATAGCAGAATTAGGTTTCTTTGGTGTGGTAGTGTAAACTCTAACACAAACGCCCCTTTTCTGTGGACAGCTATCCAAAGCAGGAGACTTACTTTTTTCTGTTAATTTTTTGCGTCCTTTTCGAACAAGTTGTTGTATTGTCGGCATATTAAAACGTTTATTTTTTGCTATATTAAAACCCCTGTTTTTTGGGGACTGCAAAATTACATTAATATTTTAAAAATCCAATATAAATATTGAATTTTATTATCATTCTCAAACCCTTATCAAATCAGCATTACAAAGATTCAAATCAGATTTTTTGTTATTCTTTAAATTTTCTGCTTATAAATTATCAGGAAAGATAATCGTGTTAGGATCAGACTTTCTCAAATAAGATTTTCAAATTTCTTATTCGATGAAACCTATTATAGTCAAACTTATCAGGTTTCCTGAGCTTTTAAAGCTTCTTAATCATTGAAAAACAACATCTTAAAATTGATGTTCAATTTGCGGGTGCAAAGATAGAAATAATTTTTAATTCGACAAGTTTTTTTTGGAAAAAAATTATTAGTTTTAGATTGTTAGTAGAAAGATATTAGATGATGGAAAATGGGAATTAGAAATTAGACGCAAGCGTACACGAAAGGATTTGTGCAGCAGCAGGGATAAGTAAAAATAAAAAAAGCAAACTATTCCTTCACAACCTTCACCACAGCCGATTCCCCTTCTTCTGTTCTTATCTCAACAAAATAAACTCCCACTTTGCCTATAATTTCAAAACTTAGCTGATTTGTGGTTTTATCAGTTTTGTTTAGGATAGTTTGACCTAGTAGATTTCTTACAGTTATATCGATTTCTTTGTAGTTTTTTTCTAAATCAATTGTAATTTTTCCTGTTGTTGGGTTGGGGTAAACTAAATATTTATTTGATGGAAATTTCTTTATCCCAATAACAGGTGGCTGCATAAATTTACTTACCACAGTATTAGTTTGTACAAAAGGATTATAATCAAAATAAATGCTCGCTGCATTTGTAATTGAATCACCATCGGTAAACTGATTATTAATTTTCACAGAATATAAAATATATCCATTGCTTTCTTCGTAATTTGCTCCACTATCTGGTAGCATAATTTCGTTAAAATAAAAAGCCACTATTCCGCTTTGGTCATAAAGTCTGTAACTATAAGCATGGCTGGCTGACAAAACTTTAAATGAACTGAAATCAAGATAACTGTTTAGTGTATCTAGTATTTTAATGTTATATGCAGGTGCACAACCTGTATTTTGGAATCTTATTGTATAATAAAGCAATGAATCATTTTCATCAAGATAAGAAGAATGACCATCGTGAGTTGTAACAGTTTTGTCGTTAGGGTCATAGGATGCAACAACATTCAGAAATATACATTGCGAATTATTTAGATAATTAGTTTCAACTATACTATTTGTAGCACTTATATTACCACAAAAATTGAGTGTGTCTTGCATAGTGTAATTTGTATCTAAGGTAAAGATAATTTGA
>JAIPBB010000177.1 GCA_021739805.1 Saprospiraceae bacterium
CATGCCCAACAACGCTTTTTTTTGACTGTTTTTCCATACTAAAAAAGTTTTATGAAACCATTTTCATAAAACTTTTACTTACCCTTAGGGAATAAGGTTATTCAGTTGATTTTACCAACCATTTTTGAGTATTATACCACAATAAAAATAATACCATTCAGCACTTAGAAATACATTCAACTGAACACAAAACTTCACTACTCAATTTCAATAATCAATTGTTTATTAGCAACAATATCCTTTTCCTTAACATGAATTTTTTTGATAGTTCCATCAATTGAAGCAACAATAACATTCTTCATTTTCATTGCTTCCAAAATCAACAACTTTTCACCGGTTTTGACTTTTTTTCCTTCTTTAACAAAAATCTTTTGAATAGTCCCGGGAATAAATGAATTAATATTTCCGGGATTCTTTTTCACATAAGGTTTTCTATTCTTAAACTTTTCAGTTAGAATAGTTTTATACTTAACAGTGTTTATGTTAATATATTTAAAATCTTCAGTTTTTTCTTCCATATCAGCAATTATTAAAATGGTGGAATTCCATGCTTTTTATAAGGTCGAATATCATCTTTATCCCTAGCTATTTCAAGTGCGTGGCAAACTGACTTTCTGGTTTCTTCGGGTGTAATTACTGAATCGACATATCCATAAGCAGCCGCCACATAAGGATTGGCAAATTTCTTTTTATACTCAGCAACTTTTTGCTTTCTCATTGCATCAGGGTCTTCAGCTTCATTAATTTCTTTTTTGAATATAATATTGGCTGCTCCCTCAGGTCCCATAACAGCAATTTCAGCAGTGGGCCATGCAAAAACAAAATCGGCTCTTAAGTGATTAGAACACATTGCAATATATCCACCACCATAGGCTTTACGAAGAATTACAGTAATTTTAGGAACTGTAGCTTCTGAATATGCATATAAAACTTTTGCTCCATGCCTAATAACTCCGGCATGTTCCTGATCAACTCCCGGAAGATAACCCGGAAGGTCAACAAGAGTAACTAAAGGAATATTAAAAGCATTACAAAATCGAATAAATCTCCCGGCCTTATCTGATGAGTCAACATCAAGTACTCCGGCAAGAACAAGAGGTTGATTTGCAACAAAGCCAACAGTTTGACCTTCCATTCTTGCAAAACCTATCACCATGTTTGGTGCAAATAATTCCATAACTTCAAAAAACTCGGAATCATCGCAAATTGATTTTATAACATGACGAATATCGTATGGTTCTTTCGGGTTTGTTGGAAAAACATCATCAATTTTATATTGTTTTGTTTTAGGTGATTTCTTTGGATATGAGTCAGCTTTTTTCTTATTATTCCAGGGAATAAAGCTAACTAATTGTTTTATCTGATCAAAACATTCCAATTCGCTTTCAGCATAAAAATGTGCATTACCTGAAACTTCACATTGAACCTTTGCACCTCCTAAATCTTCCATCGAGATTTCTTCTCCCAATACAGTTTTAATAACTTCTGGGCCTGTGATAAACATTTTAGAAATTTTATCAACCACAAAAACAAAGTCAGTTAAAGCAGGAGAATATACAGCACCACCGGCACATGGCCCAAGGATTACAGAAATTTGAGGAATAACACCTGAAGCCTGGGTGTTCCTGAAAAATATCTCACCATAACCAGCAAGAGAGTTAACACCTTCTTGAATTCTGGCACCACCTGAATCATTTATACCAATCAATGGAATCTTAAGCTTCATGGCATGATCCATTATTTTAGTAATTTTTTTAGCATGCATATAACCCAGTGAACCACCTGCAACAGTAAAATCCTGTGCGTAGATACAAATTGGATGACCGCTGATTTTGCCTGTCCCTGTGATTACACCATCACCGGGAAGGTACTTCTTATCCATATTAAAATCTTTAGCTGCATGCTCAACAAACAAATCATATTCCTGAAATGAATTCCTGTCAAGAAGAGAGAGAATACGCTCACGGGCAGTTAATTTCCCCATGGCAACCTGCTTTTCTATGGCTTTTGTCCCACCTCCCTGTACTGCATCTTTCATCCTCTTTTTCAAGTCGGATGTCTTGTTTTTTAGTGACATAAGTACTCTTTTAGGTTAAGTAGTTTTTGGAAAACTGACTATATTTTTTTGGTTAATTACGAACTTGCAAATGTAATATAAATTCTTGTTGAAAGAAGAATAAAGATAATCAAATTCTCATCAAAATTAATCTTAAGAATTTAATTTAAAATTATAAGTCATTGATAAAAAGTAATTTTTTAAAGATTTAGATAGTATTGAATTATTAGGTTTAATAAAAAACAGAAGGTTGACAATTATATCGCCAACCTTCGTCATTTTGCACAAATAACCTTTTATTTAACTAGGTGATTTGATTTTTACGAAAATTATGCCATCAAACTTAAAAGCCTAATAAATAGACTTCAAGAAGTAATTGCAAAATTTCTCTCTTAGGCTAACTGTTCGATATAATACACTTTTTGTACAAATGCGTACAGTGAACAATATAATTTATACAAAAATTAAATAATTTAAACATTATTCTTTAATTGTATTCATTTTCATATAAAATAATTTGAATATTGAAAAATCGCTAAAGTTCTGTCTTTTTAGAAGATTCTCTAATATCTTAATTTAAAGCTTATTAATCTGTAATTTTTAACTTATCTTTTAATTATTTCAAAACAAATGATTACCTAACTTCAGTTATTATTATTAAAAAAAAACTCCTATAGAAAATTCCTTAATATTTGAAATTGGAGTTATTTAAGTAAGAATATCTGTTTATTATCAATACATTATGAAAAGCAAAAATAACAAGAGTTCAATTTTGAGTATTCAATTAAGAAAGTCACAACTTACATCTTCAGGACATCTGGCACATTTGTTGAATACGAGTCGATTTTTTAACAAATAAAATTAAAGAATCTATGAAAAAAAAATTAATTACCGCTTGCGTATTACTCATGATGAGTTTAGCAACACAAACCATTGCACAAACCATTCCTAACAACAGTTTTGAAAATTGGTCAACAGTTGAAATCCCTTTAATGACAGACACTATTGACATTAACCTTCCGGTTGATTGGACTCCATTTGTCTCATTAGTTAATTTGATTTTTACTGGAGATACCATTCAATTGTTTCAATCAACAGATGCATTTGGAGGTGGGAACTACGCTGCCAATTTCATGATTGACAGCAATGGTATCGGGCCGGATCTTCTTTCAGCTTTCCCTGTTTCACAAAAGCCTCAGGAATTAAAATTCTGGTGCAAAAAAAGCAGTAGTGTTGATGTCTTTGAAGCAAATGTAATCTTTACAAAATGGGATCCCATCGGTGATTCAGCAGTTCAAGTTGGTGGAGGATCATATTCGATTGTATCTGATTATCCTTCCTATCATGAAATTACAGTTCCTATTGCATATTTTATTTCAGACATTCCTGATACAGCAATTATCCACTTAGATTATACGTCAGGAACTTTCGGTGAATCTTGCCTTATTGATGAACTCTCTTTTTCAGGAATTGTGGGTATTGAATCTCCGGAAGTACCTCCTACTACTTTTGTTTATCCAAATCCTGCCAATGACATCCTTAATATTAAAATGGAAAGTGAGAAAGCAGGTATCTGTACTCTTTATGACATCAATGGTAAAGCGATAATTTCAGAAAAGATTAAAGGACATCAATTAGTTCTTAATACTTCAGAACTAGCTCCAGGCTTATATGCCCTTTTAATTCAAACCGGAGAAATTATTGAAACACATAAAATTACTATCAAATAATACTTTTCCTATAATAGATGATGAAACCGCCGACTTGTTTTTAAGTCCGGCGGTTTTTATATTGTTTAAGATTAGTCTTAAATAATATTGAATAACATCCAATAAAAAATCTTAATGCTAATTTCATCTTCTGCAAATTGTGTTAAATGTTTAGACATTTCGCATGTAACACAACTTTCAAATGTCTAACGGAAACTCCTTGTACACTTTTCATACGTTTGTTTATATTTGTATGAAAAAATTTATGTCGTTTTGAAAAAAAATCCAAATGAATATTGAAGAATTAAGAGAATATTGCCTTTCGAAAAAAGGAGTCACTGAGAGCTTTCCTTTCGATGAAGTTACTCTTGTGTTTAAAGTTCTGAATAAAATGTTCGCACTAACAAGTCTGGATGGAGAACTTAGAATAAGCCTAAAATGCGAGCCTGAAATAGCAATCGAGTTAAGAGAACATTATCCTTGTGTGATACCCGCCTGGCATATGAGCAAAATACATTGGAATACAGTCATAATTGATGGCTCAGTAAACGATGGTTTATTAAAGGAATGGATTGATGATTCTTATGATATAGTTGTAAGCAAGCTAACAAAGAAACAGCGAGAAGAGCTAAGTCTAATACTATAAATTAAAAATTGCTTAACAAACAAAAAAGCTTTTTTACTCTGTAGTCACACTAACAATTTAACAATATAACAATTTAACAATTCTTGTTATTCTTGTTAACGAGTAAAGTAAAATAGAAAAGTAAATTAATATGCAGATGTTCACACCTTCTTCTTCGGTTTCACAAACATATCACTTAAAAGATAACCTAAAGCAGCGCCCCACAACATTGATATCCATGGATTCGATGTAATAGCACAAGTTCCCGATGTACATCCAACATAGGTATAATAAAGAAATCCACCTACAACGCCAATCAAAATCCCAATGATATGAGTATAGGTAATTGAACCTATTATTTTCTTCTTTAAAAAACTTTCTTCTTTTTCATTCATTTCTGAATTTTCTATCTCCTGATTTTCCATTTCTACTTTTTAATTATAGGTTCTAATATTTTCTCAACATCATCTGTTGCTTTTTTCATAATGCCAGGAATAATTCCTTTCATGGGTTTTGCCATTAAACCGGAGTTCATTCGTGAAACATAGGTTTTGCCATTTGATTTTTTGTATAAAGCAAGCCCGCATGGCATGATAGAAGAAATAATTCTCTCATCATCTTTCAACAAAATTTCTCCGGAATATGCCGGTTTACACAAATCAAAAACTTTTGATTCGATAACGTCAAAACCATTTTGAATCATTTTTTCCTGAAGGTCGTGAACGTGTAATAATTTCCAGTCATTAGCCGCAACTTCTTCTTTTAGCTTAGTTTCAGTTTCTTCGAAACCATATAAGCTTTCGTTTTCGTGAAACATAAGTTTAGATGCACTTGTATAGAAAAATATTACAAAGGCAGCAATTGTTAAAACTACTCCAATTAAAATTCCGATTATCATTTTATAAAAAAGAGTTTATTGCATTAATCAATGTTTGCTTTTGCTGAACTCCGACAAAACGTTTAACAGGAATGCCATTTTTGAAAATTATTATTGTGGGAATGCTTGTTACACTGTACTTGCCAGATGTAGCACGATTTTTATCAACATCAAGTTTAGCAATCACTGCTTTATCACCTAAGTCAGCTGCAACTTGATCAACAATTGGTCCCTGAATTCTGCAAGGCCCGCACCAGGTAGCCCAAAAATCGACTAAGGTAATTCCTTCTTTAATAGTTTTATTGAAATCAGCATCAGTAAGATTAATTGCCTTAACCGGATCATTGCCAGTATTTGATTCACTTTTAGATATTTGAGCTGGAAAAACTGCTGCTATTGCTGAAATAAAAATTGCTATTATAGCAAATCTTGAAAAGGGTTTTCTTTCTTTTTTCATTTATATTTATATTTATATTTATATTTATTTTTATATGATTACATGTAGATATGTAGATGTGTTATCAAAATTAGTGCCACGAAATTCAAACTTATTTTAAAATTTTTACAATTTTCAATTATGTGTTTTTTCTTAAAATTAAATTTAATATTATCTGATGTTACGCAAAGTTGTTTAAATTAGATTCCGAACGAAGTGAGGAATCTAAAAATGTTAAATTTTATTTTTGCGTAACATCAGATAATAAATTAAAAAATTAAATTTCTGCAAATTTAATATTTGTAATCAGTAGTAACCGATAAAAAATAAAAAAGTATATATAAATTCCTAAAGACTAATTAAATATAGATTTCTCCCTTTGTTTCTTGCTCCGCTGCAAAACAAGGTCGAAATGACAGCAAGCTGGAATGAAAAGGGGGCTTATTAGGGCGGCTTCGCCGCCCTAATAAGCCCCTCCCCTAAACAAATAATGTTGTCATTTCGACTGGAAAAACACAACGATTTAAGTTTTGAAGGGAGAAATCTTTTGGAAATTATACTGGCAGTTGTGACATATAATAAGCTTTAGTCATTAAAAGAATTCCTACCAAAACACAACTATCGTAATTCCCTGCCCTCCCCTTTCGATATGTTCATCTTTAAAGCTTTTCACTTCTTTGATTGTTCCAAGATAATCTCTTATAATTTGTCTTAAAATTCCACTCCCGGTTCCGTGCAAAATGCTTACTTCACTAACATTTAGCATAATTGCATCATCAATAAATGACCGAACAATAGTCAAGGCTTCTTCTGCTCTTTTTCCTCTAATGTCAAGATTAGGTTTGAAGTTTGCCATTTTGTCATTCAAATCATTCATAAAGTGTGAATATTGTGTGCTTTGAGCTTTTTTTGTTCCAGGGTTTATAACTCCTCCTTTAATTTTTTGAAGTTTTGCCAAAGGAGTTTTCAATTTTAGCGAGCCAAACAATACAGTTGCATTCTTACCTTGAATTTCAAGTACTTCGCCACTTGTATTTTGATTTATTATTTTCACTTTATCGCCTTTACCAATTGGTGAATTATCAATTATCTCAGCAGTTGTGACTATCTTTTTCTTTTTAGGTTTCGGTGAAGATGTAGAAACAGGAATCGGCTCTTCCTTTTGCTGTTCCTTATTTCCTTGTGGTTCAATTTCAATCTTCTTTTCTTCGATTTCTTTTCGAAGTTCTTTTGTTATTTCCTTTGAAGCATTGGATTCCTTAATTTCTTTAATTGTTTTCTCAATTAATTTGTTAGAATCATCTAAAATTTGTTTTGCTTCCTTTTTAGCTTGATTTATTATTTCTGCTTTGGATTCTTTGAGTTGCTTATTTAGTTTTTCATACTTATCAATTATTTCTGCCAAAAACTCATCAGCTACTTTTACACTTTGATTTTTTTCATCCAACTCCTTTTTCTCAATTTCCAATTGCTGCAATTGCGAATCGAAATCCAATTGAGTTCTACCGGTTTTTAATGAAGCATTTTCCAGCACATCAGCATCCAAACCAATTTTTCTCGCAATCTCAAATGCAAATGAACTACCGGGTTTTCCAATCTTCAATTGATAAAGCGGTCGCATATTTTTCGAATCGAAAAGCATAGCTCCGTTTACGATTCCATTTCCTTTTTCGGCAAGAAGTTTTAAATTTGCATAATGAGTAGTTATAACCCCAAATGAATAATTTCTGTTTAGTTTTTCAAGGCTGGCTTCAGCAATTGCTCCACCTAATTGCGGTTCTGTACCGGTTCCAAATTCATCAATGAGAAATAATGTTTTGGAATCAGAATTTTCAAGGAAAAACTTAATGTTTAAAAGATGCGAACTATAAGTACTTAAATCGTTTTCGAGAGATTGTTCATCACCGATGTCAATAAATATTTTATAAAAAATTCCAGCTTCAGAAGTCTCTTTCATAGGAACCAACAAACCACATTGAAGCATATATTGTAAAAGTCCGACTGTTTTTAAACAAACTGATTTTCCGCCGGCATTCGGACCTGAAATAATTAAAATTCTTTGGTCATCATCAAGTTTTATTGAGAGTGGAACAATTTCCTTTTTATGTGATCTATGCGACAAATAAAGAAGCGGATGTTTTGCATCAGTCCATTCAATTAAAGCTTCATCATGCAAAATGGGTTTGATTGCTTCGAATCTTATAGCCAATTTTGCTTTTGCCCGAATAAAATCTATAAAACCAAGAAAATTATAAGCATCGATTAAATCTTCTGAAAACGGACGGACAAAATCAGTAAATTCAAGCAGGATTTTAATTATTTCTCTTCGCTCGGCACTTTCAAGTTCACGAATTTCATTATTGGTTTCAAAAACTTCAGTAGGCTCCAAATAAATAGTTTGACCAGTTGATGATTCATCATGAATAAAACCCTGGATTTTTCTTTTATGAGTTGCGGATAAAGGAATTACGGCTCTTCCGTTTCTGATTGTAACTTCAAAATCATCCTGAGTCCAGCCGGATTTTTTTGCAAGATTCATTGCCTGCATTATTTTCCGGTTAACAACAGCCAATTTATTTGCAAGCTCTTTCCTGATTTTTGAAAGCTCTGGAGAAGCATTATCCCTGATTTCACCTTTATCATCAATTATTTGTTCAATTCTTTCAACGATCTGTTTATCTACAAAAACATCTTCCACTAATTCCTTTAGTTTTGGATATTCGTTTATATCGAGTTTTTTAATAAACTTTATACATTCGAAAATTGTTGTAAGGGATGATTTCAAGTTAAATAGTGTTTCCTGCTCGAAATAAGTTCCAAAAACAGAAATCCTTAAAAGCTCTTCTCTCAGGTCGAAATAGCTTTGAGCCGGAAATGAATCTTCCATCAATAAAACTTGTCGGAATTCTTCTGTTTGACAGATTCTTTTATTTATTGAATTAAAATCATAAGAAAAATGAATTGAATCAACCAGCTTTTCACCAAGCTGACTCAGGCAAGCTTCCTTCAGCATGTTTCGAATAATATCGAAACCAATTTTATTTTCAAAGTTTTTGGGATAGTTCACGGGGGCAAAGTTAGGAATTTAGTTAATCATATAATAACATCAGATTAGCTTTAAATATGAGCATATAAAATATCGTTTACCTGAATTAGAAATTCCAAATCGAAATTATAATTTTCTTCTTTTTAGAATAAATAATATTGCTCCGAAAACACAACTAATTACTACTATTAATAATATTATTTGATTTGAAGTATCCTTTTCTTTATCAACTACTGCTTCTTGTAGTAGTAAGTCAAAATCCAAAGTATCTCCCAGATTAATTGCTAATGTAAGTATTTCATCATTACCCAATATAAGCTCCTCAATAGATAGTTTTACAAAGAAGTCCGGAATAACACCTCTGCCCCATGGATTTCTTTCAGTTATTAAAGTATCAAAAACACATTTAACTAATGGAATAGTAACTATTATTTCTGAACGAGGAAGCAACACCCTGGCAAAACTTAAAGCTTTCATTTGATGATAGCAAGAGCCTGTTTCCCGTCCTACAACAATACCACGATTATACCTTCTAATAAATGATGCAAACATGCTTGCAGCAGATAAAGATGATTCATTTGTTAGAACAATAATATTACCGTCATAATGAGTACTATCATCAGGGTAATATTGCCATGTTGAATCTGCACTTAGATAAAAATCATCCTTTGATTCTTGCTTAATATAGTTCTCAAACAAAACCATTTGAGATGAATAATTTAATGTGTATTTGAAAAATGGATAGACAGAATTTCTATTAACCTTTCGGAATACTTCCTGATAAAAAGGTTTTGTTGCAATAAAAGAAAACAGTTTACAAAGCACTTTTTCATCTCCACCTCTGTTGTTTCTTAGGTCAATAATTAAGTTTTCATATGATGAATCAGCTAAAAATCTTATAAAAGAAACTATTTCGTCAATGTCTTTTTGATATAAATCAAAAGTATTAATGTCAAGATAAGCAGTATTATTGTTAAGTAATGAATCTTTAAACCTTATGTCTGGATTGAATCGGTTTATTTTTGGGAAATACTTTAGATCTTCACTATCTGCAAAATACGGAATTTTAACCTGAATTCCATCTTCTAAATTTAAATTAATAGTATCTCCACTTTTAAGTTTAAAATATTCTCCATAATAATACCAAAAATTATAATAATCACCCAAGAGTTTTCTGGATGATATAAATCCATCAGAAAAAGATTTCTCTGTAATGATTTTTTTCTTTAGTGTTTTGAAATTAACACCATCAATATTAATAATTCTTTTCCCAAGTAAATCCTGATATTCCGGTAAAGTTCGATTAATTAACAATGTATCATCTAAAAAACCAAAAAATACAGCCGGAATAGCTATAGATTCATCATCTTTTATTGGTTTCCAAAAATCTATTCCAAAATGCGAATCATGAATTTTTCCCAAAATAGAATATATTAGATTATAAAATACTAGTGGTGAAAGGGGTTGTTTAATACTATCTTCTAGAGTTTTAAATAAACTATCTAATTCTTTTTTAGTAATATAATCATAGAGTCCAGGGTAACCTTGCTCAAGTGACTGCTTAAAAATAACGAAATCTTTCTTTAAACTATCTTGGTGCATTTTTGCATTTATATCTAACTCACTGGCTTTATATTGTACAAATGTGGATTTCAGTCCAAAAATACTCATAGGGTCTGCACATTTTGATGAAATACTTCTACTTAAGCATATACATGGTTGTTTTATCTCTTTGTATGCATAACCACAACGTCCTATTACCTCTCCTTTTTTTATTTTGTAGCCAGTTTTAAATTTTCGTGAAGGCTTCAATCCATTAATGTAAATCCTTTCATTATTCATTCTAGAAATACAAATGCTCATATTAAGATATATAGGCTCGATTCCTTTACATATACCACCAAATTTTATATTTTCTAATGACATAGAATCAATCGGATTTTCAAATGAACATGACGAATTTAGTGAGTTCATTATTGTTAAACTAATATCAGTAATTATACCATTGCATGGGGATACAATAATTTCATCCTCCTTTGCACTAATAAATAAAGCATCAAAGTTTAGTTCATCACCTATTAAGTCTTGGGGCTTAAATAGTATATTCTCACCAATATTTTTTCCTTGCACTGGCCAAATATAGTCTTGGGAAAATAATCCCATTGTAATTAATGATAAGGTTAATAGAATAAGTATTCTCATAATAAAATATTTTGTTGTTTATTACCCATTTTCTAATGATTTAAATCATAGAAACAAAACGCTTAATTGGAGGTCACAATTTGTGACCGCCAATTTTATATTCAAATCAATCCACTCAATAAAATTAACAAAAAATCAAATGCACTATAGCATAAACCCAATTGTTTTA
>JAIPBB010000178.1 GCA_021739805.1 Saprospiraceae bacterium
TCCTGTTTTTAAACGATAAATTATCGCTGCAACAACCTGATAATCTTTTACTTTTGTGTTTTTCAATGAGTTTCCAAATTTTAAATATGGACAAATCTCTTTTTTATTATACTTTTGCTTAACAACATTTTTTTTTTTTTGAAAGAATGATACAAATTATTGACTTTGAATATTATTGTATCATTCTTTCTTTTCAACATTCAACTTTTGACAACTTCAATATATTTGTAGTCTAAATATTTATAAAGAACGAATTATTTGATGCAAAATTGATGTTTAATTATTAAAGTATTATTAACTAAAAGTTAAACTTCTTATATATTTTTTGTGCTACTCAAAAATATTTCGTTATTTTAGCAAATATTTTTAAATTTTTAAAATCAATTTGAGCGATGAAAATATATAAGTCTTTAGTTTTCGTATTTATTTTAGTATTTTTCTTTTCAGTAAATGCCAATGCACAAAAGAATTACACAGCCGAGGCTGATGAAGCTTTTGAAATGAATCAATATTATGATGCTGTTTCAATGTATAAAAAAGCTTATTCTAAAGTGGGTCGAAACAAAGTTGAAAAGAAAAGAATTTTGTTTCAGATTGCTGAGTGTTATAGATTAACCAACAATGTGAAAAAAGCAGAGGCAGCATATAAGCGTGTTATTAAAGCAAAATATCCTGACCCAATAGCTTTATTGTATTATGCTGATGCAATGAAAATGCAGGAAAAGTATGATTTAGCAATAATAGAGTTTAAAAAGTATAAACAAAAAGTGCCGGATGACCCACGGGGGGAAATGGGAGTAAAGTCATGCGAATTGGCTCAAACCTGGAAGGATAATCCTACAAGATATGAAGTTTTACCTGATAAAAGGATGAATTCACGAGAAGATGATTTTTCACCAACATATTCCGATAAAAAGTATTTAGCTATGGTTTTTACTTCTACACGTGATGATGCAGTTGGTGGTGGTACTGACCCAAATACCGGAATGAGTTTTTCTGACATTTTCCAAGTGACTCAAGATAGAAAGATGAACTGGAGTGAACCACAACTTTTAGATGAAGAAATGATTAATTCAGAACATAACGAAGGTTCATGTACATTTAATTATAAAGCCAATACAATTTATTTTACAAGATGTATTGCAGAGAAAAAACGAAAACTTGGATGTGAAATTTTTGTTGCAAGTAAAAGAGGTAGAGGCTGGGGTGAACCTGAGGTATTACCCTTAGCACCTGACAGTTTTACTGTTGGACATCCTGCTATATCAAAAGATGAAAAAGTACTTTATTTCGCATCTGATATCGATGGTGGTTATGGTGGAAAAGATATTTGGGTGGCTAAACGTTCAAAGAAAACAAAACCATTCGGAAAACCAAAAAATCTTGGTTCAACCATAAATACTGCAGGTGATGAAATGTTCCCATATCTAAGAACCGATGACCATTTGTATTTCGCTTCTAATGGACACATTGGAATGGGTGGATTAGATATCTTTTTTTCAATTAAGGAAGGTGGGAAATGGGGTGAACCAATTAATATGCAATATCCTATGAATTCAGCCAGTGATGACTTTGGAATTTGTTTTAATCTTGATAAAAAACAATTACAGAAGAGCCATGCTGATGAAATGGGATTTTTCACTACAAACAGAAAAGGCGGAAGAGGTGGAGATGATATTTGGTCTTTCCTTTTACCAGAGATTGTTTTTACTTTACAAGGAATTGTAAAAGACGAAAACACACTTCAGTTGCTAAAAGATGTTAAAGTTACTATGGTTGGTTCTGATCAAACTCAACTTGAAACACGAACTGATAACTTAGGTTTTTATAGATTCAATAAAGAACAAATCTTAAAAAACACAACTTATTATCTTGAATTCCAGAAAAGTGGTTACTTTAACAACAAAGGACAAGAAACTACTGTAGGAATATATAAATCTACTGACCTTGTACTTGATATGACACTTGTTCCTATCCCACCTGATCCAATTCCACTGCCTGAAATCAGATACAAACTTGCTAAATGGGATTTACAAGACCAATATAAGGACTCATTAAATGGGCTTATTAAAACCATGAATGATAATCCAACTATTGTTATTGAACTTATGTCGCATACCGATGCAAGAGACACTGATGAAAAGAATGAAATCCTATCTTCAAACAGGGCTCGTTCAGTTGTTGATTATTTAATTGAAGAAGGCATTGCTGCCGATAGAATGGTTGCAAAGGGTTATGGCGAAACAAAACCACGAACACTTAAAAATGGATATACCTATAACTATGGAGAGTATAGTGGTGTATCTTTCCCCAAAGGAGTAACTTTAACAGAAGCTTACATTAATACTTTAAGATCAACCAAGGAAAAAGAAGCAGCTCACCAATTAAATCGTAGAACAGAATTCAGGATTATTAGAGATGATTACATCCCTCAGGGTACTAATGATACAATTTATAGTGTCGGAGGCGGAAATGTTCAGATTGCCATTAATCCAGAAGATAATATTATTGACCTTATTTCCGGTGTCGGAGCAGATATCTTCGAAGTACCTTGTTACTTACTTGATAAGTCAATGGCCTTTGCTTATGAAAAAGATCTTGATACAATGAAAGTATCTTTGAATGTTATTAACGATTACCTTAAAGCTCATAAAATCGACAAAACCAGTTTTGTTGAAAAAGATAAAGCTTTTGAAGAAGACGGAACTGTTATTCCAGGTTCAATTGTAGTTTTCAGAAAGATGGTTATTGGACCAAAAGAAGTTAGAAATATTCACGCTAAAGTTGTGAAAGACCTACCATATCAACTTATTATGGGTGAAAAAGACTTAAATACTTTTGGGAATTTTTACTTCTACGAAGAAGAAGGAAAATTAGAATTTGAATAAAAACCTACATTCTTAAATATATATAAGCATCCTGAAATTTCAGGATGCTATTTTTTTTTTCCTGATATTTTATTGTTTTTGATGCCTTTCCTAAAATAAATTCATTTTATACCAAAGCATATTTGTGAAATATTAGTCTATTGTTTTGAAAGAATTGATAAAAGCAATTAATGTATTTCTAATTTTTAAAATTATAAGCAAATGAAAACAAATAAGTTATTAGGTTTAGTCTTGATTTCAATAATCATTTTCTCAACATCTACAACTGCACAAAAGGCTTACACTGCCGAAGCTGATCAGGCTTTTAAAATGAATCAATATTATGAAGCTGTAACAATGTATAAAAAGGCTTATGCCAATATACATGGGAATCCTGTTGAGAAGAAAAGAGTTTTATTCCAAATTGCAGAATGTAATAGATTAACCAATAATGTGAAAAAAGCAGAGGCTGTTTACAGACGTGTTATTTTGGCTAACTATCCTGACCCAATTGCTGTTTTATATTATGCTGATGCTTTAAAAATGCAGGAAAAGTATGATTTAGCTAAAAGAGAATATGAAAAATATAAACAAAAAGTGCCAGATGACCCTCGTGGCGATTTAGGCATTAAATCATGCGAACTGGCTCAAACATGGATAGATAATCCAAGACGATATCAGGTTAAACCAATTAAAAAAATAAATTCAAGTGCAGATGATTTCTCGCCAAGCTATGTTGATAAAAATTATAAAGAAATGGTATTTACATCAACTCGTGAGGATGCTATTGGCAGCGACCAAGACCAAGTTAACGGGATGAGTTTTTCAGATATTTTTCAAGTTAGTCAGGATGTTAAACAGAATTGGAGTACTCCCCAGTTATTTGAAAAGGAATCTATTAATTCAGAGTATAATGAAGGTACGGCAACATTTAATAGCAAAGCCAATACAATTTATTTTACCCGATGTATTGTAAAGAAAAATCAAAAACTTGGATGCGGAATTTATAAATCAAATAAACAAGGTCGTAATTGGGCGGAATCTGAGTTGTTACCATTAGCATCTGATAGTTTCACTATCGGGCATCCGGCAATTTCGAAAGATGAAAAAACAATTTATTTTGCTTCTGATATTCCGGGAGGTTATGGTGGAAAAGATATTTGGGTTGCAAAACGTTCGAAAAAGACGAAAGCATTTGGAGCTCCGAAAAACTTAGGACCAATTATTAATACTTCGGGTGACGAAATGTTTCCTTATTTAAAAACCGACAATTCTTTATATTTTTCTTCTAACGGACATCTTGGAATGGGTGGTTTGGATATTTTCGTTTCTAATAAAGAAGAAGGGAAATGGTCTGAACCTGTCAATTTGCAATATCCACTAAATTCGTCAAGTGATGACTTTGGAATTTGTTTTAATCTTCACCAAAAGCAATTGAAAAAAGAGCATGCCGATGAAATGGGATTTTTCACTACAAACAGAAAAGGAGGTAGAGGAGGAGATGATATTTGGTCTTTTCTCCTGCCTGAGATAGTTTTCACATTGCAAGGAACAGTTAAGGATGAAAATACTCTTCAGCTTCTTAAGGATGTTAAAGTAACTCTTTCAGGTTCCGATAAAACTTATCTCGAAACGATGACCGATGAAAAAGGCAATTATCATTTTAATAAGGAACAAATATTGAAGAACACAACTTATACTCTAAATTTTACTAAAAAGGAGTTTTTTGAAAATAAAGCTAAAGAAACCACTATTGGAATATTTGATAGTAAAGACCTGATTTTAAATATAAACCTTACTCCATTACCAATAAATCCAAATCCCCTACCTGAAATCCAATATGATTTAGACTCATTTGTCTTAAAGGCGGAATCCAAAGATTCTCTTAATGGACTATTTAATATGCTATCGGAAAATTCAAGACTTGTAATTGAATTAATGTCGCATACTGATTCCAGAGGTTCACATGAAAAGAATGATTTATTATCTCAAAATCGGGCAAAATCAGTAGTTGATTATTTAGTAACTAAAGGAATTTCCGCTGATAGGATGATTCCCAAAGGTTATGGTAAAAGAAAAGCACGAAAGCTTGAGCATGATTATACCTTTACTACAGGTGATTATAAGGGCATTTCATTTCCAAAAGGAGTTACCTTGTCAGATGATTACATCAATTCATTAAAAACATATAAAGAAAAAGAAGCAGCTCATCAATTAAATCGTAGAACTGAATTCAGGATTCTTAGGGATGATTATGTTCCAAAAGCTTCTAATGATACTATTAATTCTGCAAAAATTCAGATTGAAGTAAATCCGGAAGATAATATAATTGAGCTATTATCAGAAGGTGATGATTTGCTTGTTCCATGCTATTTGCTGGATAAAACAATGTCCTTTAAATTTGAAAGGGAAATTGACACCATGCAAGTCTCAATTGAAGTAATAAATGATTTTCTTAAAGTTCATAAAATCGATAAAACAAGTTTTGTAAAAAAAGAAATTGCATTTGAAGATGATGGTACTGTAAAAGAAGGTTCTGTACTTGTTTTTAGAAAAATGCTAATTGGATCTAAAGAAGTTGAAAATATTTATGCAAAAGTTGTTAAAGATTTACCATTTCGTATTATTATGGGAGAAGATGATTTAAATCGTTTTGGTAACTTTTATATCTACGAAGATGAAGGAAAATTGGAATTTGAATAAAATTTTAATTCCTAAATATCTAACAGTCACGGGGTGAATAAATAAACCAACAGAATTTCATCTATCAATCTTAACTTTTAAAAACTTAAATCATTCACCCTGTGACTTACAAATAAAAATGATGGAAAGCTGGAATTTGAATAAACTTAATAGAAAGCTGATTTCACTGACAAAACAGATATGCGCAGATAAAAAGCTTGACACGAATTACACGAATTGACACAAATTGCCATTAAACAGTAATCAGTAAATAGTAATAAGTAAGCATTTAGCCATTGAACAATTTAACCCTGATGGAATAGTTTCACTTCGTTTCACATTCCATCCATACGGATTTGCTTTGCTTCACAGGGTAAACAATTGAACAATTTAACAATTGAACAATTGAACCTTTTATGTATCTTTGCAAATTCATGGCAACTGATTTAAAATATAATTTAAGAGGAGTCTCAGCATCAAAGGATGATGTTCACAATGCTATCAAAGACATTGATAAAGGACTTTTTCCATCAGCCTTTTGCAAAATTATTCCTGATTATCTTGGAGGTGATTCCAAGATGTGTAATATTATGCATGCCGATGGAGCAGGAACAAAATCTTCTCTTGCTTATATTTACTGGAAAGAAACCGGTGATATTTCAGTTTGGAAAGGAATTGCCCAGGATGCAATTGTTATGAATATTGATGACCTTTTATGTGTTGGAGCTACTGAAAATATTCTTTTATCATCAACAATAGGAAGAAATAAAAACCTTATTCCGGGTGAAGTTATTTCAGCAATTATTAGCGGAACAGAAGAATTTCTCCAGGAATTAAGAGAAATGGGAATTGGCATTTATTCTACAGGTGGTGAAACTGCTGATGTGGGTGATTTGGTTCGTACTATTATTGTTGATTCAACAGTGATTGCACGAATGAACCGAAAGGATGTCATTTCAAATCACAATATTCAACATGGGGATGTGATAGTTGGCTTATCTTCTTTTGGCCAGGCTTCTTATGAAAAGGAATATAATGGAGGAATGGGCAGCAATGGATTGACTTCGGCTCGTCACGATGTTTTTAATAAAATTTTCGCTTCAAAATATCCTGAAAGTTTTGATGGAGATATTCCACAAGATTTGGTTTATTCAGGTAAAATGAACTTAACTGATAAAACTGAAGTTGAAGGAGTTAATGCAGGAAAACTTGTTTTATCTCCCACCAGAACTTATGCTCCAATTATTAAATTAATTCTTGAAAACTTCAGGTCTGAAATTCATGGAATGGTTCATTGCAGCGGTGGTGCACAAACAAAAGTTTTAAATTTCGTAGAGAATTTACATATTGTAAAAAATAATCTTTTCGAAATTCCGCCTTTGTTTAAGCTAATTCAGGAACAATCCGGAACAGATTGGAAAGAAATGTATAAGGTTTTTAATATGGGTCATCGAATGGAAATTTATGTGCCTGAAAAAATAGCAGAAGCAATAATTCAGATTTCTAAAGAGTTTAATGTTGAAGCCAAAATTATTGGCTATTGTGAAAAAAATACAGCTAAATCTTTAACTATTAAATCCGATTTTGGAGAGTTTTTCTATTAGCTTTCTTGAATATATCCTGATGTTTTAATTCGTTCTAATTGAAATATCAAACTTACAGCTCAATTCTTATAATAATTTACAAACTCATTTTTTATATTATTTTTGCAAAACGAAAACACTAAGCAGATGTTAGATAAACTAAAAGAAATATACAATCGAAGACAAGAAATTGCAGAACAGATGAATTCCCCTGAGGTAATTTCTGATATGAAGCTTTTCGTAAAACTTAATAAAGATTATAAAGATCTTCAACCAATTATTGATGCTTATTTGGAGTATAAGGATGTGATGGGGAATATTGATTCCACCAAACAAATACTTCAAACCGAGAAAGATGAAGAGTTCAGAGCTATGGCAAAGGAAGAACTCAATGAATTAATCGAAAAAAGAGAAAAGCTTGAAGACCATATTCGAATTTTGCTAATCCCAAAAGACCCACAAGACGAGAAAAATGCTATTGTTGAAATAAGAGCAGGAACCGGTGGTGACGAAGCAAGTATTTTTGCCGGTGATCTTTACAGAATGTATCTTAAGTATTGTGAAATCAGAAAATGGACGGTTGAAACAGTTGATGTTACTGAAGGAACAGTTGGAGGTTATAAAGAAGTTATTTTTAATGTTAAAGGTGTTAATGTTTACGGTGACTTGAAATATGAATCCGGAGTTCATCGTGTTCAAAGAGTACCTAAAACAGAAACCCAGGGAAGAGTGCATACATCTGCTGCTTCTGTAGCTGTTTTGCCGGAAGCTGAAGAGTTTGATGTAGATATTAATATGGGTGATATTCGAAGAGACACATATTGTGCATCAGGTCCCGGTGGACAATCGGTTAATACTACGTATTCTGCAGTTAGGTTAACACATATTCCAACCGGAATTGTTGTTACCTGTCAGGATCAGAAATCGCAATTGAAGAATCATGACAAAGCCATGGTAGTTTTAAGATCGAGAATATATGAACTAGAGCATAAGAAATATCTTGATGAAATATCTTCAAAAAGGAAAACAATGGTTTCAACAGGCGATAGGTCAGCGAAGATTAGAACTTATAACTGGGCACAAGGCAGGATTACCGACCATAGAATAAATTTCTCATTATTTAATTTACAGGAATTTATTAATGGAGATATTCAGGAGATGATTGAAGCATTGCAACTAGCTGAAAATGCTGAACTTTTGAAAGAAGCGATTAAGTAGTCATTAAGTAGTCATTAAGTGGTCGTTAAGTAGTCATTAAGTAGTCATTAGGTAGTCATTAAGTAGTCATTAAGTTGTCATTAAGAAGTCATTAAGTAGTCATTAAATAGTCATTAAGTAGTCATTAAGTAGTCATTAAATAGTCATTAAGTGGTCAATCAATGACTCGAAGCGAATGACAACAAATAATGCGAAGCAAATGACAACTAATGACGCGAAGCAAATGACAACAAATGACGCGAAGCAAATGACAATCAATGACAGCGAAGCGAATGACAATCAATGACGCGAAGCAAATGACAACAAATGACGCGAAGCAAATGACAACAAATGACGCGAAGCAAATGACAACAAATGATGCGAAGCAAATGACAACAAATGATGCGAAGCAAATGACAATAAATGACATTATTTAATAAACATAAAGAATAAAGTCATCTTTAAAATAAATGAAAACTCAAATAAATAATCAATAACATGAATCGTCAGGAACTTTTCGAATTAATTAAACAAAAGAAATCATTTCTTTGTGTCGGGCTCGACAGTGATATGAATAAAATTCCAAAGCATCTTTTAAAATTGGAAGACCCTGTGTTTGAGTTCAACAAGCAAATAATCGATGCAACTCATGAATTGACAATTGCTTATAAACCAAATATGGCTTTTTATGAAAATCGTGGTTCGAAAGGATGGATTAGTCTTGAAAAAACTATTGAATATTTAAAAACTAAAAATGTTTTTACAATTGCCGATGCAAAAAGAGGTGATATTGGAAATACATCAAAACAATATGCAAAAGCATTTCTTGACCCAAAAGATCCGGGTTTAGATTTTGATGCCATAACTGTTGCTCCTTATATGGGTGAAGATTCTGTCACTCCCTTTCTTTCGTACGATGGGAAATGGGTTGTTTTATTAGTTCTTACTTCAAACAAAGGTTCCGAGGATTTTCAATTACCATATTCTTCAATTTCTAATACTTTAGAAAAGTTGGGTATTAAAACATATTATAAGAAAAACTTATATGAACAGGTTATTCTCAAGTCTTACGAATGGGGAAATGAAGATAATTTGATGTTTGTGATTGGTGCAACAAAAGCTGAAATGCTGCAAAAAATCAGAGCAATTGCACCAGACCATTTTTTATTGATTCCCGGAGTTGGAGCACAAGGTGGAAGTTTAGAAGAAGTTGCAAAAAATGGTATTAATAAACAATGTGGATTAATCATTAATGCTTCAAGGAGTATTATTTTTAAATCTGCTGGAGAAGATTTTGCTGAGAAAGCTAAAGAAGAATCATTGTCATTGCAACAACAAATGGAGAAGATACTGATTGATTACGGAATCATCTAATTACTTACAATATTAAAGCACCAAATAATAAGCACCAAATAATAAGCACCAAAAAACAAATAAATTCCAAACTCCAATGTGTGAAATTCCAAACCGACTAATTGAAAATTGTATCTCAAAGAAGGAAGAATGTCTGCACCCGGCTTTATTTTGGAATCCAGACGGACAAGTTTTGGATATTAATAAATTGGAATTTATTTGATATTTGTCTTTTGTTTTTTGTTATTTAAATTAAATTCGCAGAATTACTCACAAACACAAAGTTTATTTATGAAATATTTATATACTATACTTTTAAGCCTTTTTTTTGTTTCTGCATTAGCTCAGCAAATTGATATTAGTGATTTGGATGATGATGATTCCACAATTGTTGATGAAAGTATAACTTATTACGACCGTTTTAACAAAGTTTTTGGTGGTGATTCTATTCGCTATGCAAAAGGTGCTAAATGTGTTGGGCAGGTTAAAGATTTATATCCCAATGGTAATATAAAACATAAAGGTGTCTATGAGAATGGAAGATTAGTTTATTATAAAAACTATTATGAAAACGGACAAGAAGAAAGGTCTTTCAAGGCAAAAGGAACAATGAAGCATTCTTTGGAATTATATTATAAAACAGGGCAACTAAAATCAAAAGTTGAGTATTTCAAGGGTGATGCACTTATCTGGCAAGACTTTTATCCTAATGGACAAATGGAATTTTATGAGGAGTATGACAAAAGTTTTGAATTTTATATACTTCAGAAATTCTTTTATGATAATGGTCAACTAACAAGTATTTTGGAGCTTGTTGATAAAAAAAGTAAAAAATATATAAGTAAAGAATATTTCAGGAATGGTCAGATAAAAGAAGAAGGAATAAGATACTTTAGCATAGCAATGGCTGATTACTTAAAAGAAGGAATCTGGAAAATTTATAATGAACAGGGAAAGCTAATTGCAGAGGAGGATTATGTGAAGGGGAGGATTATTAATGAGAAAACTTATTAGATTGTTCGATTGTTAGATTGTTCGATTGTTTACCCTGTGAAGTGAAGCAAATCCGTATGGATGGAATGTGAAACGAAGTGAAACTATTCTATCAGGGTTCAATTGTTTACTCTGTGAAGCGAAGCAAATCCGTATGGATGGAATGTGAAACGAAGTGAAACTATTCTATCAGGGTTCGATTGTTTATCTAGTGAAATAGCTCTAAAGTTAGCTATCCCATTTGAGTTAATGGTATAATACTCAAAAAAATCAAATTATCTTCCAAATAAAATTAAATCATTATCTTTGTTATAATATAAATCATTGAGCTTTTAGATTATAAGCTATTTGCTGTATGATTATATAATGGAAAAAAACGGAACTGCGTTTTATACAATTGTTGTGCAACATAAAGAGTGAACTGAAATGCAAAAGAAAAGACAA
>JAIPBB010000179.1 GCA_021739805.1 Saprospiraceae bacterium
ATAACAAAGGTTGTTACTATCAATTCAATTCGTCTTTAGTATTAAATGATCCAATAAGTAATAAGAGTATTCAACCATATCATACTTATACTGCGTATAAATATGATTCAAAAGAGGATTTTCTTTCTGAATACTTAGAGCACCCGAAAGGAGTGAAACCGCTCTTCCAGCCTCTCCCTATCCGGCCAATCTCTTTTATGATATGGCAAAACAATTTTCTGATTATTCATTTCCTGAATGCCATGTTTTAGCATGGGACCATCTACTTCACGTAGAATATCTTCTCGGACTTTGATCTGATAATCGGGTGAGATCCCAATAATATTTTTATCAAAGGCTGCGTGGTGGATTTTGCACAAAGATAAACCGTTTGTTACAACGGCATCACCATGTTCTTCTGCATCGGCAATGATATGCGCTGCATCGAGGAGTTCGCGGTGTTTTAAGCGACATAATGCACATTGCTCACTGTAGGCTGTGAGCACAATTTCTCTAAATTCGCGTTGGTGGTAGCGACCTTTGATGGGAGATTCATAATAGCGTTTCTCAATTGGGACATTTGTGCCATCGTGAATTTTGCTGCCTTGCATTAAGAGTGCTTCACTTCCGGCGACCAAAAAGGATTTTGTGTAAGGATCTTCACTGATAATATAGACCGGAAATTCGGCAATTCAAGTATTGCCCGATTACCAAAATAATTCATGATGTCCCCATCATTTATTTTTTCTTTATTATATCTTTTCCTTTCTTAGTGAGTTTATATGCTTGAGTGGGGCTATTAGGTGATTCAGGTTGAGTCATTTCAATAACTCCCAACTCAATAGCCGGTTTGATGTAATTGTATATAAAAGTTGGTCGGTGAGTAATCTTCAGTTTTTTCATCAGAACATTTCTTACCTTCTGACCTTCTCCCATGACAGATAACAAGCTCTTTACTTGTTCGCTTACTTGTTCGCTTACTTGTTCGCTTACTTGTTCGTTTACTTGGTCGCTTACTTGGTCGGTTTTTCTGAAAATAATCGTTCTAAATACATCTTCCTGTATAAATTTTGGTTCCGGTAGTTTTTCTTTTTTGGCAATGCGATATATATCCAAGGTACCGGTACCCATATGTTCAATATAACTTTTTAAATACATGGCATGGGCCAGCAAGGGATTAGTTGGTTCCGAGGTATGAGTTCTTTTTAACATTGCAGTTGTCCATCCCAAAGGTAATCTGCCGGGATTCAATATCTCTACCCTGTCTTTAAAAACCATGACCTGAACGCTTCCATTACTTGTATAATCGCGGTGAGCAATAGCGTTAATAACGGCCTCTGAAATGATCTTCTTGGAAATTTCGTACTTACCCGGTACAGAAAGTTCATTTTCTCGTGTACCGACTGAATAATCAAGTTTTGACAAAACAAATTCAACAGCCTGATCGGCAAGCTCAAAAACATCTCCTTTAAAAACCTTCATTGACAAAATAGGTTTTTCAACAATGGTACCGGGAAAACTTGCACACTTTACGATAGATGTTGTAAAAAAAGACTGTGGCTCTTTGCCGAACAATAACAAAGCGGCATTTTTGGGGCGATTATCATTCAATAAATTTAAATGAGTGAGAATATCGCTCATTTCAGCCCTTTCTGTTAAGGGGAATCCTCTTTTGTCTCTGGCAAGCTTAATAAAATCATCGATTTTATGACGATCAAGATCACTCAATGATGCTTTCGGTTCTACCGATGAATCAAAGGGAGACGATCTTATGATCTCCTTTTCTTCCAAATAATGAATAAGAGAAGCATAGACCGAGGCCTTGAGATCATTAATGTCCTGAAAACTTCTACGAATCACTTGATCTTCGGCTTCTTTAATGAATTCTACCTGCTTTGGATGCCGTTGCTTTGGCTTATGCCTTGAGATAAATATCAATCTGGTTATATGGTGCTTTCCGGCGTGCTCAAATTCTTTTCGGGTGGGAGAGATTCCCTTTTTATCTTGAGAACCATATTCTTTTCCAAAAATCCCCAAATAAATATCACTGTTTTCAACTTCTTTTAGATAAGCCTTATCGGCTTTTTGATCCTGAGCGGGCAAATGCTCAAAAATAAAAGGTTTAAAAAACTTCCCAAATAAGGGATCAGCTTGAATGTAATCACATAAAACTTTTCGCTCTTTTGAAAATTCACTCTGCACACTGCTGATAAATACTTGTTTTCTTTTCATCCCAAACCTCAAATATTCTTATCTCATCTCTGAATATGTCCATGCGAAATCTATATTACCTGCCATTTTACAACGCATGGACAGTATAACCATGCGATTGTCCATGCACATAAATATATGCTTTACTTATGCTTGATCATGGAGTTCATCATTTACATTTTTCTACAGACAAAAATAATTATCTTCTCACCAATAGTATAAATATATTCTTTTATAAAATCTACCATTCATTTTTAACTATTGCCCCTGTAGCCCTCCCATTCAAAAACGTCTCAACAAAATCCACAATACGCTTAATGATCCGGTCGATATCCCCGCTGTCCACATCGGCCTGAAATTGTTTTTTTATAGCTTGATAAACGATCATAGTTCGCTGTACTTTTTGGCATTGCCCTTGGATTTTTCAACCGGATATTTCTCTTCATTGATCTTGATCTTATCTTCTGCCGCTTCGATCAGATCAATATCATACTTATCTGCCAGCATGATCAGATAAATGAATACATCGGCGATCTCATGTTTGATCTTTTCGACTTTTTCGGGTGGTAAATTTCTGCTTTGTTCCTGCGTCAACCATTGAAGTTCTTCAAGGATCTCCGACACCTCAACCGATAAGGCCATGGCAAGGTTTTTGGGAGAATGGAACTGGGACCAGTCGCGATCTTTTACAAATTCTCGCAATGTCAGTTTAATATCATTCATTACATTATCTCTCATTATTTTAATTGAGAATTAATTTAAATATTCAGTTTGGACTTAACAAGGGGTATTCTGTGATGGGGATCACAGATCAAGTTTTTCTAAATAAATTAATTTGATTTAATCAATGCTGTCCGTAATTTTGTCCGTAATATACGAGCGGACAAAATATGGCTAAAATTAATTATTATTTAGATAAAGTTGATAAAAATGGATACGCCCCTATTCATATGCGCATTATTTGTAATGCTTCACAAATAAAAGTATCAACTGGAAAAAAGATTAGACCACAGGATTTTGATAAATCTAGTCAGTTAGTTATTGATGATACAAATAATATTAATCACTTTTTGAAGCTTTTAAAAGAACGCACATTTGATCTATTGGATCCGTCTCAGAAAGTTATTTATACTGAAAGTGAAATTAAGAACTATCTAAAGGATATTATTAATACCTATAAAATCGATAGTGATGTAACAGTATTAAAAGAACAATTATCTTTATATGGCACACCTGTAGCTTTTATAGATCTGTTTGCGGGCGCTGGTGGCTTTAGTGAAGGATTCCTACAGGCTGAGGAAAATGGGAAGTATTTTGATTTTATTTCCGCAAGTGATATTAATAATAATTGTGAATTGACGCATATAGTACGTTATAATTATCAACTAGGATTAAAAACTACTTTTTTACAACAGGACATAACTGAACCAGACTTCATAGATAATCTTCTTGGTAAAACTAAAGGGAAAAAAATTGATGTTGTCTGTGGGGGACCTCCGTGCCAAAGTTTTAGTTTGGCTGGAAAAAGAAAGAAATTTGATAAAAAAGACGACCTATTCTCACATTATTTAGACGTAATTAAGACCTTACAGCCGAAATACTTTATTATGGAAAATGTAAAGGGTATTTTGACAAAAGAAGGTGGAATAATTAAGGATTTAATTTTAAAAGAAATTAATTCAATCATTGACATCAAAGAAGTACCAAAACTAATTTCTTTTATTAAATCATTAGAACAACAAAATATATCAGATTCTTTTATTTATGATTGTCTAATAAAAAAAATTGAACTTGAACAATCAAAATATGAAGAAAAAGAAGCTTCATATGAAGCATACATAAATTTTGTCGAATCAAAATTCAGACAATTAACACCTGAAATTGTTGATTACAAAACCAGTAAAACTGATAAAAACATCAGCACAATCAGGCACGGTTTAAACCTATTAAAAAGAAATAAAGAATGGGAAAAACTTAAAAGAGATATTATTAAAGAGAAAGATTATTCAAATATTGACAACGATGATTATCAGCAGCTTTTTTCAACTTTTATTAATGAAATTAGTATTGATTCAACAATACAAAAAATTGAACATGCCTTTCAAAATTTAAAAACCCAAAAACAACATTATAATGAATATGAGAAAATAATTTCTGCCCTTAAGATTTATACTAGTAGTCTTGATGATACGTTAATTTATATTAAAGAACTTTGCAATGACAAACAAGCTCTCAAATTTGAGACAATAATTGACAGTATTAAACTCTATAATATTGATAAACCATTTATAGCTAATGCTTCAAATTATGGTGTCCCTCAAAATAGAGAAAGAGTTTTATTTATAGGGTGCAGGAAGGATCAAGAATTAATAACAGAAATCCCTCCAACAGTAAATACTGAAAACAAAGTTACAGTTTTTGAAGCATTACATGATCTTGATTTTATAGGTAATAATCAAGAAGCTCATCAATATGCACCACAAAAAACACATGACAGTAATTCTGAATTATTATTGAAAAGAACTATAGATGGTAAAATTGATAAAAATGGGAAACTTTATTCTGAATGGAGTAAGAAAGGCCGACTTACAAAAAGATATAAAGAAGCAAGAAAACCCTTTTATGTAAAAAATATTGAGGCATTGAATAATGATGAAAAGCTATATGATATACTCAACAATCATAAAACTAGCAACCAGAGCCAAGATGTTATTAAAAGACTTGAAATTATATTAAATACAGGTGATTACAAAAAAGCACAAGATAAACTTAATCTTTGCGGCTTAGCTTCAAACAAACGTAATTATAATGTCCTCAAACCTAATGAACAAAGTCCTACGGTTATGACAATACCTGATGATTATATTCATTATGGTTCTCCACGTGCTTTAACTGTTCGCGAAATGGCTAGATTACAATCATTTGACGATTCATTTGTATTTCAAGGGAAAAGATCCACGGGGGGCAATAATCGAAAATCTGAGGTACCACAGTTTACACTAGTAGGGAATGCCGTACCACCACTATTAGCAAGAGCTATAGGAGTGGAGATATTAAGGAATATAAAATGAGACCTTTAACTCAAATTGAAAAATCTCGACTTAAAACTCTTACACAAAAATCAATTTCATTAACGTTAATCCAACCCACTGAAACAGGATTAAAAAAATCAATAATGGATGCAACAGGTCCTGTTAGGGTATATTTGAAAGAAAACCATATTCATGATTACAATCTACAGCACCAAGGTCCAGAGCATAAAATTATTATGAATTGTCTACTTTATGAAAGTTTTTCAACCTTTAAAACTAGAATTTCACTATATAAGCCAATTACAAAAAAAGGCGATCCTCGAATTTGGATTTCAGGTTTAACAAAACATTCCAATCCTGACGATATTATAGCAATTATTTTTTACGATGGTATTTTTCATGCTTTCAATTTGACACAAATTAAAGTAAATCATTTAATTGATTCGAAAATATCTAACCCTTTACAAGAGTTAATTAATGAAATAAATCAATCTCAAAGTTTGGTTGCACAAGAGTTATTGCTAAAACTCCGGAATATTGCTAAATCAGGTCCTTTTCCATCATTAGTTGATGCTGACACTTCAGTTGGAAGAACTTTGGAAACAGCCCTTGGAATTGATATTAATTCTTCTAAAAAGCCTGACTACAAAGGAATTGAGTTAAAATCGTTTAGAAGTAGAAGAGCAAACAGAAAAAATCTATTTGCTCAGGTACCAGATTGGAATTTAAGCAAATTTAAAAGTTCAGCAGAAATATTAAATGAATTTGGATATCATCGTGGTGAGGATTTTAAGCTTTACTGTACTGTTTCGACATTAAGCAGAAATTCTCAGGGATTAATGCTTAATCTCAACACTGATATAAATCATCTAATAGAGAACTCTGATAAACCAAAAGTTGGAGATTTTGTAATTTGGACTTTAGAAAAGCTTCACGAAAGACTTAGCGAAAAACATAAAGAAACCTTTTGGGTTGAAGCTGATAGTCAAATATTAAATGGAAAAGAGTATTTCCAATACACCTTAGTTGAACATACAAAAAAACCTATATTATCTCAATTTGATTTATTAATTGATCAGGGATACATTACACTTGATCATCTTATTAAGAGAGACAAAGAAGGAAAAGTAGTTGAAAAAGGTCCGCTTTTCAAAATCAAACCTTCTGGGATTAATTTACTTTTCCCTCCAAGTAACAAGTATAATTTACTTAACATCTGACCTCCCTTAATAAATTATTCTGAATTTTGAAAAAAATAAATTCAAGAAGAATGTTGAACAAGATAAAAAAAGAAAACTCATGAGCTTGAAGATCTTGGGTGGAAGGTTATTACATTATGGGAATGCGAGATTAAAAAAGAGCTAAATCAACAAATAACAAAAATTAATGATTTCACTTATCATTGAACTGAACGATGATTTTTTCCCAAGCATCTTCATATTCACTAATTAATGAACGTTTTAAAGTGCATACTCCTGCTTTATCGCCGTACTCAACCCCATGCTTTTCTATATATCGCTTGTGATATTCAATCTCAATGGGTTTAAGAATATTATGTAGTTCACTTTGGAACATTACATAATATTTTGGATGTTCATTCTCATTAGTTGGGATATGAACAAGCACCCAGATTTTATTTGAAGATTCAGGTGCTCTGGAACCAATAATCCAATTAGATTTTGAGGTTGTTTTCACTTCAATAACAATGGATTTACTTTCATCGGGTCCTATGGCAACAATATCGGCTTTTTTAGCATTGCCGTAAGTAATTGCCGCAGATATTCCTCTTCTATTGAGTTCGGCTGCAACATAATATTCGCCCGTCATTCCGAGGTGATATTTTTGGGATTGTTTAGACATAAATATCCTTTAAATTAATTCAAATAACTACTTAGGACCTGTCAAATAGATCATCAATTTCCGTTGCATATTCTGCAGTACCACGCCCTCTCCCTCCTCCTTCATACATATCGAAAGGATCCATTGATTCTCTATTATGTTCAGCAATTCTATATGGTTCTACAAAACTAAGCAAATATTCAATATCCTCTTTGCGATATGCTAAATCATAATCGTTAAATATTCCCTCAATATATTTATAAACATCTTCTTCATCATAATCAATTTCTTCATACACATCTCCCTGAACATCATCTTCAATAACATCATCAGTTATTGTATCGATTAAATATTTTTTGATTTTATCAATAATAATTTCATTATGGTTTGAAGAAAAAGCACTTTTATTAATAATAGACCCAAGCCTTAGTAATTCGTATCTCTCATAATCATCGTTTTGCAATGCATCAATAATAATCTTTTCTAACCGACAATTATCTTTTTTTATCATATTGCTCTCTAAACATTCATCAATAAATGACAGTTGATCATAATCCAAGGGGGCAGTAATATTTTTTATATATTCATTTATTGCGGATTTGATTATAGCTAAAGAATTTTCAGCTTTTACCCTAAATTTTATATATATCAGCACAAGCTTTCTAAAGTATTTGTTTTCAAAGTCGTAATTTCTTAAAAAATTATGTTTATCAATCATTTTAATAATAATTTCATGATACACTCTAGATGAAAGATTTCCAAACATTTGTTGATTCGCAAGATGCTCTAATGAATTATCTGTTTGCAAACAAAGCAATATCTCACATATATACGACAAATCATCAAAACAGTTTGACAATACATAATCACCGATAGATGGGTCAAATAAATTATATTTGATTTCTTTCTCTTCATTAATTGACCGATTAATCAGCGCTCCAACTAAAACTCTAATTAATGAATCATTTGATCTATCTTTATTAAAATTTAGTTCACTTTTTTTTAAGCGGTTTATTAATCCTAATAATTGTCTTTCAGAAATTGAACGCCCATGCAGTGTAATCCCAATAACAATATGTTTGCTTTCAGTGTCAATTTCAACATCAAATACATGTTTCCAAACATCTTTTGGATTATCCAAAGTATTCTCAATATAGTCCCAATAATCATCAACATAAACGGATTGTATTTTAAATGAATCTGTAATATAAGAGATTAATCTTGGGTTATAATTTTGGTGATCAATAATTTTTTTATATCTCTTATTCTTATATATTTCTTCAATATATTCTTCTTGTAATGTGCTAAACCAAATATGATTATAAAGAATTTTTGCCTTATCAAGTTTTGATAGAGACTTCATTTTGATTTCATATTCATTTTTATTTGAATTATATATTTTAAATAGTTCACTTACTTTTTTCCCTTGATTAAGGATATTGGTTCTTGAGGTAAGAATAAATCTTTTATTATCATCATGAGATATTCTCTTAATAAAATTTAACACCTCGGAATCTTTTTTATTTTCGATAGCTGATAAAAAATTTCGCCCAAGAAAATCATCAAAATAAAATATCTGTTTCTTTTCTATATCATAAATACTCTCAGCTTCTTTAATTGAATTACTTATACAAAAAAAATTAAATTCATTTGAGATATAATAGAGGCAAAGTTGTTCCGCTAAAGTTGTTTTTCCAATTCCCGGGGAACCTGTTATTATTATTGAGTGTAATTGATTTAATTTATCAATTGCATTCTCGTGATTATCGGTAATAACATATTTTGACGCATCTCTCTGAAACTCTTCAATTTGATAATTACTTCTACCATAGATTCCAGAATGAAGTATCTGTTGTAGCACATTTGTACTAAAAAGCCATAATTTATAATGTTGCTTTTCAACTTCGGGATATTTCTTTATCAAATCATTAAGATCTTCATTACCAAAAATATCACTTTCACTTTTTATATGTGGTGAAAAAATATCCTTAATTTTGGATTTGTTGTTTCTTGAAAGTTGCCGTGAAGTTACGAAGATATATTTTTTAGGAATTAATTTGTTAACTTTCTTTTTTTCTTCCCTTTCTAATCGATTAAGAAGTGTATTTAATGATGACTTTGGCCAATGCTTACATTGAATTATTACTTCATTATCACTATCAATATAAAATCTACCATCTACACCGCCATCTTTTCCAGATTTAAACCTTTCTATTCGCTTATTAAATTCTGACGATAATAAATCTCGAATTAATATTTCAAATTCTTTATCATTTAGCGTTTCAAATGAATAATCTGACATTAGTGTAACTCTCTTATTGTTAATATAATTAAGAAGAAAATTTATAGATAAATAAGATTGTTTACAAGCGATATTCTGTAACGCCGATCACAGAATCAATTGACCAGCCTTCGCCACATCCTACGCTTCATCCTTCGCTAAAGCTACGGATGACAAGAAAGCTTCGGATGTCAAGAAGGCTACGGCTGGCAGGCTGGTGACTAGTAACTGGTGATTAGAAATTATGAATTATGAATTATCAATGATAAATTATGAATCAATTTCTGTGATATAGGTCACACATTTGATCATTATGGTATCATATGATACTTTTTTCTTGCTATTTATATGTTTTTTGACATATATTTGTCAAAAAGCTTGAAAATGGGAACAGATTTTAAACGTGAAATGATAATACAACTACTAAAGAAAGGTCCGGAATACAGACTCTTCACCGCAAAAGCTCAAAGGGATCTGTTTAACGAATTAAGAATGTCTGAGGAAGAATGTGTTTCATTCATCATAAAATCATTAGAAGATGGCGTTGAATTAAATCATGACATTACAAGAATGCCTGGACATCACGGAAAAGATCATTGGTGGTTTGTTAATGAAACACCAACCTGCGTTAAGGCGTTCATAAAAGTGCAAATTGACAGTGAAACTGAGAAAATAATTATAATATCCGCACACGAATCGTATTAAAAGATGAAAAGATAAAGGAGAAGACCATGAAATGTCCAACTTGCTTCGAGGGCACCCTCGAAACAAAAAGGGGTGATTATTTAGAGGGAAAATATACTATCCAGGACGGTGAATGGCAAGAATGTGCCAATTGCGGTGAAATACTCTTTGGCCCAGAAATGATGGAAAAGCTCCAAAAAGCTTATTACTATAACAACGGTCTACTTTTCCCTGAAGAAATTAAAGAACGTAGAGAAACGTGTAAAAGGACACAAGCTGATCTTGCTTTAAGACTTGGAGTGTCTGTCAATTCTATCAAACGATGGGAAAAAGGATCCTTTATTCAACCTGAAGATAAAGACAAGCGAATAAAAGAAATTCTTCAAGCTTGGGAAAGTGAAAATCTAACAAGTTTAACCTCTGATGCTCATGTAGCCAGATTAATGGATAAATCTTATTCAGCTCCTTATGCATTTGCAAGAAACACAGAAGGTAATCTTTGTGATGATGAAAAAAATATCAAAAAGATAATTAAGAAGATCAAATAATGTATGATATAAAAGATATACGATCCTTTGCGGATTCTGTGATCAAATTGAGTAAACAAGCTCTTGATAAGCCTCTTGATATAAATAGAATCCTTAAGAAATTTAATATAAAATTGAAACATTTTGATAGAGAATCTTTAGACGAAGGTGAACAAAATATCAGAGGTATCCTGGATTATGAAAACAAGAAGATCTATGTGCGTATTGAAGAAGTCCTTCCGAGAATGACATTCACCATCGCCCATGAGATCGGACACTATATTCTCCCTGAACATATTGAGCATTTTTCTGATTGCAAGAAATATTGTACAGACGATATGTGGTATTCCAGAGATAATGTTTTTGAAATTGAGGCTAATCAATTTGCCGGTGAACTGCTTTTTAAAGGTTCACATATCAATTCCTATTATGAAAAGCAACCCATTGTTGATTTCGAAATGATTGAAAAAATAGCGCATGAATCCGAAGTTAGTTTTGAAGCTACTTCCAGGCATTTGATCGCTAATTCTCCCGCTCAGCA
>JAIPBB010000180.1 GCA_021739805.1 Saprospiraceae bacterium
TTTAATTCTAAAATTAAAGCTTTTAGGAATATTTTTAGAGGTGTTAAAGATGTACCATTTTTTATTTTCAGAGTCACTAAAATATTTGCTTAATGAAATCTGAACTTATAGATACTCCCCCTATTTTTTCCATTGAGCCTACTTTACCAGATGACTCAAAAAAACTAAGGCGTTATTACTGCCGAAATCTTTCCTGTCAAGCTGGAATGACTCGAAACATAATTCACACTAATAGAATCACCTAAATTATTAATTTCAATGGTGTCATTTCCCGGAATAGCAATAGAACTAAACTGATAAGGTAAACCAAAATCTCCACCAATTTCTGACTTTGAACCAAATGTTACTACATAAGCTGAACTGGAGCTAATATTAAGTTTGTTATCAAAATGTTCTATGTCATCTTTAGTTGTAATATCGAATTTGAAAATCAGCTTATCAGTTGTTAAGTCTCCAACATCGGGTAAATCTGTTTCAGCAATTGAAATCCCAAATTCATTGTTTGCTGCAATAGAATCAACCTCTATTGAAGCTTGATTTGTAAAAGGAATAAAATCATAAAAATTGCCAATATGACCAAATCTCAATGATAAAATAGGCTTTGGAGTTTCAATTGGGTCTTCATCATCTTCTTTTTTGTTACAAGAGATTATCACTATGCTTATCAAAGCTAATAAAAGAATTTTTGTTTTCATTGTCTAAATTTTTGTGTTTGGCAAAAGTAAGGTATTAAGTTTTATTAGCCCAATACCTATAGATTTTAAAATTTATTAATTTTGATTCGAGTAATTATTTAAAACATTAAAATTTAATCATGAATACAATTGACGATTGCATTAAATTCACAAACGAAAATCCAATATGCTATTTGGCAACTTTGGAAATCGACCAACCAAGAGTTCGAGCTTTGGGTTTTTGGTTTGCCGATGAAACAGGATTTTATTTCCAAACCGGTTCAATTAAAGAATTTCCTAAACAACTTAAAATGAATCCCAAAACAGAAGTTTGTTTTTATAAACATGAAGGAATGACCGGAACTATGTTAAGAATAGCAGGAGAAGTAGAGTTTCTTACTGATATCAAACTGAAAGCAAAAGCAATGATTGACCGACCTTTTCTGAAAAGTTTTGGAATGACTGTAGAAAGTCCTGCTTTAGTAATTTTCAGAATTGCCCATGGGAAAGCTCATTACTGGACTATGGAAAATAATATGAAACCTAAAGAGATTATTGAGTTTTAATTTGGCTAAAAAATGATTTTTTTAGAAGCAAAAACAAGGATTAATAATCTATTATTAATTAATGATTATGGCGATAATTAAATAAATTACAAAAAGAAGGTTAAAAAGCTTTTTCTGTATATTTATTGAATTAGCTAAATCTCATAAACATAATTTAGTATTTTTATAATCTGATTAAATAATAGTCTTATGAATCAAAAAAACAAACTTGTTATCTTTCAGACTAATAAACTCAGAAGACTATGGCATTATGGTGAATGGTATTATTCTGTTGTAGATATTTTTGGAGCATTAACAGATAGTGTCAATCCAACAGATTATTTAAAAAAATTCGCAAAAGAGATGAAGAACTTGGGAGCTACCAGGGGACAAATTGTCCACAGGTAGAAATGCTAGTAAATTTAAAACATTGAGAGTATGTTAATAATGAGTTGTACCCAATTTGGGTATAGTTGAAATTATTTGATAAAGATAAATTAAAACTTGAAGAATAATTGTCAACTTAAATAAAACAATTTCATTACATCTCAAGAATTACTAATTATACAAACTTTGAAATATTTTTAATTGATATGAAATTTAATGTGAAAATCAACAAACTAGTAATTGTTTTAATCGTTTTATTAATTGGGTGTAATAATCCGAATAGCGATACAACTACAAATATTAAAACTGATTCAATCCCAATTAATAAAGAACAATTAATCGAACAATCAAATCTATTAGATGGTTTTTGGCTTACAAATAATTATTTATTACAAATTGAAAATTCTAAATCCATATATTTAAGCAGGGAGTATGATACTAAACTGTATGGCTTTATTCTTGAAAAAGAAAATTTACTAAGTGATTCTGCTTGGTTACATGGTTTTACTGAACATGAAGGAGGATATAGTAGTCTTTTAATCTTTGATTACAAGAAAAATATATTTATTAATGACCTTAAAAGAAAAGAAGATTATTCTTCCTTCCCGGAATCTTTTGAATTGAAAATCACAAAAAACAATTTGCTTGAAATGTATTTTCCGAATTCTAAAACTACAGATACTTATAGAAAAGTAATTGACAATCAAACAGAATTGAGAAGAATTTTATTTGAAGGCAATTATTATTCATCTAATAATGAGCGAAAATTTTCATTTAACCAAAATGGTTTATTGGATGGTTTTGATGACAAAGTTTATTATGAACTTGTAGTTGACTTTCTAGAAGGAATTTTTTATGATGCTATAATTTTATTCCCAACTGAAGATGGTGGAAATTGGCCTGATGGAGATATGTATAAATATGAATTTGACAATGATACTCTCAAACTATATTATATAAAAGCAGATTGGAATAATTTTGAGCATGAAGTTGGAGATATTTCTTATAAACTTATAAAAGAATAATTATCAATTTAACTAAAACATTTCCACCCCAAACCTCCCTAAAATTACTAATTTTACAAACTATAATAACTCAAGCAATTAACAATTGAAACTTCACTTTTAAATAATATGAAATTTTCCGAATTAAAACTAGAAGAACAACTAATGGAAGCCATATCCTATATGGGCTTTGAAACCGCAACACCAATTCAGGAAAGAGCTATTCCGCTAATACTCGAAAACAGGGATTTAATTGCCTGTGCACAAACTGGTACAGGAAAAACTGTTGCATTTGTTTTACCGATTCTCAATAAACTAATTGGAAAAAAAGGCAGTTCTACCGATACTTTAATAATTGTACCAACCAGAGAGTTGGCTATTCAAATAGAACAACAAATTCAAGGGCTTTCCTATTTTGTTTCGGTTGGTTCCATTGCTGTTTATGGTGGTGGAGATGGCAAAGACTGGCAAGCACAGGAAGATGCTTTGAAAAATGGAACTGATATTGTTGTAGCGACTCCGGGTAAATTATTATCGCATTTACAATCGAAAAACACAAGATTTGATAATCTAAAGCATTTGATTTTAGATGAAGCCGATCGTATGTTGGATATGGGTTTTGTTGATGATATAAATAAAATCATCTCATATCTGCCTAAAAACCATCAAACTTTAATGTTTAGTGCAACCATGCCAAATAGTATTCGCCAATTGGCTAAACGGATTTTACATAATCCACTTGAAATATCTTTGGCAATGTCGAAACCAGCCGAAGGTATCGACCAAAAAGCTTATTTATGCTATGATTTACAGAAAATAAAAATTATTAGTCATGTTTTAGCTGAAAGAAAAGATTACGACAGTATTCTTATTTTTTCTTCAACAAAGAGCAATGTAAATGAAATAATCAGGTCGCTTAAAAGTTCAGGTTTCCCAGCCAGGGGGATTTCATCTGATTTAACGCAGGACAAACGCGAAGAAGTTTTAAATGGCTTTATGGCTAAGCAAATTCGTATTTTGGTTGCAACCGATGTAATGAGTCGTGGAATTGATGTAAAGGAAATCAATATGGTGTTGAATTATGATGTTCCTCACGATGCTGAAGATTATGTTCATCGTGTTGGGAGAACAGCCAGAGTGAATGCAAAAGGTGAAGCTATAACATTGGTAAATCCAAAAGATATGCAAAAACTGAGATCTATTGAAGAATTAATTGACATATCTATTCCAAAGCTTCAACCACCTGATAAAATTGGAGAAGGACCGCAATGGAGAGATGCAAAACCGAAAACATTCGGGGCAAAATCATTCGAAGCTAAAGGCAAGAAACCTTTTCATAAAAAGAAGAATTTTAGGAGACCTGATACAAGGAATAAATTTTGAGTTGTTATGGCTTCCAGATGTGTTTTATTAAGTATTGAAGAAATTGTCATTTCAACTCATAAGCCATAACCGAATTATGTAAAAAAGTTGGAATCACAATAAGATTAAGTTCGGGAATATATTCAAAATCTGCTGCATTTATTTTTTCGGGAGTAGTGTCAAGAAGTTTTACTTTTTCGCCTTTGTCGTTAACCGAAAACACTCTCCCTGACCAATCAGAAAAAATGAAACCTTCATAACCAAAGCGTTTTAGACCGTCAATTGAGCCGGTGTTTTTGAAAATTAATTCAGACACCCCGCTTTCAAGATCATATTTGTAAATTCCATCAGAAGTCCCGATGAAAATATATCCCTGTTCGTGAAATATTCCATTTGGCCGGTTAAACTTTTCACAGGGATATTTTGAAGCCTCTCCTCCGAAAATCAAAAATATATTCCCTGTTGATGAACAAGTTGCCCATACTGCACCATTTATCCCTGTTGCAATATCATTTAAAAATTCTGCTTCGGGAAATTCATAAAACTTAATAATTTCTCCTTTTTCGATATCAATTTCAGAGATTCTGTCAATGTCGGTTACATAAAGTTTATTGCCAATTATACCCATTCCTTTTGGGGCATTTAAAGCTGTCACCCATTCTGATTTTATTGTTTTTCCGTTAAGGTCAATTTTCGAAATATAACCGTTTCCATCCTTTTCGCTTGGCTTACCGTTTATATTTGAAACATAAAGCACTTTTCTTTCGGCATCATAACAAACAGATTCGGGTATTTTAAATCCAGCATCATTTGTCCATTTAAGCTGGAGTTTTGTGTTTATGGCTTTAAATCCTGCAAAAGTGAAAGCCACTAAAATCAGTAATGAAATTGAAAGTTTGAGATTTTTCATAATTGTAAGTTTTATTCAAAAATAAGATTTTAATTATGAAATTCCATATTATTAATTTATATTTTATAATTTTGGTGATAGATGTTGTTTATTTACGAGTTGTGCGTCATGCGGAGAAACACAATTACATTATATAAATAAAACTAAAAAATGACAATTTGGATTATTACATCAATTGCACTCTGGACTAATCCAATAATTAGTTTTGTTCTTTACAAACTGACAAAGAAAAATCAAAACACACGGAAAAAATTACTTCGTATTTTTATTGGTATATCTATACTTGTAATCACTGGACTATTGTCAAATATATCTACTACATCCACAAGTGCTGACTGGATAATTCTTGCCTTACTTCATTTATCAATATGCTTTTTTATATGGATTGGACTTTTGCAATCTAATAGACTAATTAATCTAATTTCTGCATTGACATTAATTGTTATTTTTGGAATTGGATACTTACTAAGCACGATTGGAATTTTAGGACTTGGCTTTATTACGGCTGAATTTGAATCTACAAAATCGATTAGAATAAACAATAATACTGTTTACAAAGAATTTGGAGTAGGAAATGCAACTACTTCTTGGGGTGGAATAAAGGTTTGTTTATACCGGAACTATTCTGTATTTCCAATTTTTGAAAGAAAATTTTTTGAGAAATCATATATTGGTGGAGACGAAGATGATAAATCAAAATTTAACATAAAACCTGAGAATTCTTATGTAAATAATAAGCCAAGTTTTTATGCAAACAGTTTTGAATTAACTTATGATACAGTAAATCAAGAAATTATTTTATCAGAGACATACAGGAAAGACACTCTTCATCTTAGGAAATGACTTTTATTAAAAACCCAATATTAAACATAGAATAATATAAAAGCACGAACGCACAACAACACCTATACTGCATACCGCAATTAGTTGTAAATATCAAGATTAATGCTATAAATTAAATATATTTGTAAACAGAAAAATTAGTAATAATTAAAGCGGCACGCAGCATAGCCAACCCGTAGTGTGTCAGCAAGGTAATGCAACCTGCAAAATTGAAATTGAAGTGAAAAAGAAACCCATAATATATCTAATAATTCCAATTTTATTTTTGGCATGTGCAAATGATGAGAATAAAACAACTCTCTCTGTATTAAATTTTAATAGTGGCTATTCATTGTATCAGGATACCATATTCGTTGATGTTAAAGGAGAAATGACTCATGCTTTAAAGCATCAAGATAAGTTTTATGTTCTTTTTCAACAGAGAGTTTTAAAATATGGTGGTTATGAAAAACGATGGTTATATATTTTCTCAAATGGACAATTGGAAAAGGTTATCGATTGTCCCAAAGAAATGAGAACAGTATATTTAGATTTTTATGAAAAGAATGATAGCCTGATTCTAAAACCATACATGGACAAGCAAAGCTATTATCTTAATTTAAAAAATTATTGCTGGACTAAAATTGACAAAACAGATGACTTAATATTTGAAGATGATAAGTTTCTGGTATACTCAATGGATTTTGGCGAATGGGGTGGTAAAACTTGGTTCAAAGAAAAAAAGACAGGTCAAGAATATATATTAGAAGTTACAACACCATTGGTAAATAAAATTGATTCGACTTATTATCTTACAAACTCATTTAGAGTTTTAAAAATTGAGAATCCGCAACTTCTCAACAAATGCAGTGATGACATAACTTATGAAAATATTGAATCAACAGGTAAATCATTCTCATGGTATGGGAAGCCGATTGGATTTGATATTGTCTATCAAGATACGACCATTGACTATTTTGATTTTAACTATAACCCACACATTGTAAGTTCATTTGTGTTAGATAATGAATTATTGCATATCTACGAGACTGATACAGCAACTTATATTGCGCGACACAAGAGTTACTCTATAGAACCAATTCAAAAAATCGTTGATAATATAAGTTTTTACAATTGGTATTATTCATACCGCTGTTCAAATCTTAAAGGAAACAACGAATTATTAAAATTTCGCACAGGGAAAGAAAAAATGTTTGGCTTGTTGGAAATGATTGACCATGAGATTCATATCAAATATATTGTCAATAAAGCGTTATTAGAACCTAGACTTGTTGGAGCCGAAAGAGCTGACAGTATATTTGTTAATAGGTTGAAAACTATCTTACCTCAGTTCACAAATTTAGATTTAAGCAAAATTGATTCAAAGGAAAAATCTTGGGGTAGCTTTGATATTACTCCTAATCATAATATTACCATTGGAATTACTCCTAATTCGAATATTTATACAATTGATACCTGTAGGTCATATTTAGTTAAGGAAGATTCTATTTTCTCTAATTCAATCATGTATTATGGAATCAAAGACAGTAACTTAGTTAGAGTTGTTTCAATCGATTGGGATTATGAAAGAAACCAAATGAACCCTGAATCAGAAAAGCGTGCAAAGAAAATCTTTGATAATAAAGCAGAGTTTTTAATAGATTATATTTCGAATAATATTGGAAAGCAGACAGAAAACAGAGATGAAAAAGACTTTGTCAAAAGAACCTGGGAAACACCATCAGGAATAATATTATCATTGACTTATAACAAAAAATATTATGGAGTTGGTTTGGTAATATATGGAAAATGAAAGACAAAAATAACAATACCCATAGAACATTACACAGCACGAATCCCTTCGTGTGGCTTGATAAACAATTTTTTTTTAAATCAGTTACATAACAAACCAAGCATGATGCTCAACAGAAACCCTTAATTAAACTTGTCAAATAAAAACAAAAAACCATATACTCAATTAAGATTCTAATTATATTTGTCTAATTATGAGAAGAAATTAAAAATTAACTAAACCACACGTAGGGACTCGTGCAGTGTTGCAGTTTAATAAAACCTTTTAAGTATAAAAATGAAGAAACGCCGATACATATTATTGACATTAGTGGCAATGCTCTTCTTAAGTAGTTGTGGGTATATTGGTGTTTATATTATTGCGAAATCTGCAACATGTGAAATTAAAGTAAATGAAAATGTTATAAAAGGCTCGTGTGAATTAATTAATGGTGTTTTTATTGAAAAATTAGATGTTATTGAAAAAGACACGAATGGAATCCCATTGAAATATTATGTAACTCAAAGATTTGAGTGTTACAATCCAGGAGTAGATGGCGTTCAAAAATATTGGCCGGATAAAATATATTTTAATAAAAAGAATGGGCATTATAAATGGGGTGCAGATACAGTTAAAATTCTATTCCACAGACATGGTCGTAATAGAGATGTTGTTATTCAAGATTCAATTTCAGGTGGAATTAAGACCAGAATGTATGGATACTTTATTTCAGGATCAAATAAATATGAAATATGTCCAATAAAGTTCAGGAAAGACTGTTGGTATTATCTTACCACATATGATCCGAGAATTTCATCAATTTATATTTATGTTGATAATAAAATGAAATTTCGTGTATATAAATTTGACTCTGGAGTTTGTCCAATATAAAATAATGACAGCATACAATAAGAATAAGTTATTTGGCAGTATGTGGTGAATTTTAAGATGAGTTTATTTAATAAAACATATAGTAGTTTAATATTAAAGTGTTTCGAAATACTCTATATTCGAACTTTGACAAACATAAAATAAGACAAAAATGAGACAACTCCTAACAGCATTAATTCTAACAGTTTCTCTGACTTCCCAAGGACAAGAATTCGAGTTTAACTACCATAGGGACTTTAATAAAATCCTTGAACAGACTAATGATTCATCAAGCACACTCCATTATAATAAATTGCTGACTAGATTTCAATCGAATGACACAAGCTTGACCGACTATGAAGTATTATCTCTTCTAATTGGCTTTACGGACAACGAGCATTTCAAACCGTACAGCTATCTCTCAACAGAAAGGAAGATTTACTCACTTAATGGAAATGGGAATTACAAAGAAGCACTATCAATGTGTGACTCTTTCTTGCTGTATGTGCCTCTTAGTCAACAAGCTCTAATTGAAAAATCATACTCATTTTACAAGCTTGAACAACCCGACAGCTCTGATTTCTACTTGTGGAAGTTCAAGAAAATTATGGAAGCAATGGGACAAAGTGGAAATGGAATCACTGCTGAGACAGCATTCTTTGCATTAGGACCAGCAGATGGACAAAATTTTATCCGTAAATATCTTGCAAGTGATATTGGTAAAATGGGCTCTGGCAGAGACAAAAATGGAAACTTTGTAGATATATTAGAAATGGTTTGGGAGGACAAAGAAACAGGTGATAAACAAAGTAGAAATCTATATTTTCAAATTGAGCATGCAAGTAAAACAATGTTTGGAAATCTTGATTTTAAAAAACTTGACAAGAATAAAAAGAGAAAAAGGAAGAAAAAAATCAAATAAGGTTTTGCCAACAATAAAAATCATTAAAAACTCATTCTATTAAAAACGATAGATGCTACTTTATGAAGAAAATAATATTCCATATAATTTTTATTCTTTTATTTTCGGTTTCGTATTGCCAAGAATACTTTGAAGTTGAAGATTCAATTGTGAAAACTAATACCTTAAAAAAAGATTACAATTTCAACTGGTATTTTAAAAATGATAGTTTAAAATGTAGTCTAACTGACAGCTGCTATACCTTTTACAAATCTTGACAGTACAATAGAAAAGGAAATAACTTATTATAGAAACAGAAAACCTTCGTTTTATATTCGTTATTACCGAAATAATGGACAAGACAGCATTTCAAAATTATATCTTGAGAATGAAATTGAAAGAATTTACGAATACAAATATGATAGTTCAAACAGAGAAATATCCTTCTGTAGGTATGAAATTAAAGGTTCATATTCAGATTGTAGGTTATATTCATATACTGATATAAAAAGTGATTCATTTAATATTGTTAGAAAAACTAGCTACCGAAAGATTAAACTAAACGAACCAGAAATTGAAGACATTGAGGAAACATATTATGATAAAGATTATAGAATAGTAAAGAAATTAAGATATGATGAGAACAGTAAATTACGCAATTTTTCAGTTTTTAGCTATGATACACTAAATAATAAAACTCAAACATTGTTTGATTCATCTGGTGAAAAACTTAATTTATCACAACCTAAAAATGACATTATGTCGATATCTAAAAGATCATTAAAAAATGAAAAAGTTACTTTCAGTGATTACGAAATTGCTAACCCTTTGTCAACTGCAATATATTATTTGCAATTGAATATTGAATATTTGGATTGGGATAAATACAAATCTTTATATCATATCTATCAGTCAGAAAATGAACTCATTAAAATAGTTATTTGGCAACGTGAAAACGGCTATGAAAAGGAATTAGTGTTTACGATTATAAATAAAATCAATCGGCAATAAATAAAAATCATTAAAAACGCATTTTAATAAGACCGCTAGCCACTATTTAAGAATGAAAAAACTCTATATAATAATTTTTGTTTTTCTGTTTACAGGATGCAATTTTATTAACAATTCAACTGAAAAACCTGAGGAGCAAAAAGGGATTAAAAGGAAATTTGCTCTCAGAGAATTCAATTATGGAGTTGAAATCTATCTTAATGAAGATTTTTCTTTCATAAATTCATCATACACTTATGGTTGCACCGGGGGTTACAGAATAAAAGAAGTACGTGGTAAATATGAGTTAGATAGTAATCAAATAAAGTTTATACCTCAGAAACTAATATGGAAAGAAGATTGGGAAGAGCATTATTTTAATTCAAAAAAAACTTTCGACACAGTAGCTTACTATATTAGCGACTCAACAAAAATTCAAAATAATTATTGGTACTTAAAATCAAATAATATTGAATTTTTAATCTCTGATGCCACCTATGGAGAACATGACGAATTTTTTATTAAATCTTCAAATTTTATTGCTTTAGCAAATTTATATAATATGAATGCTGATGAGAAAATAAATTCATATGTGTTTTGCAATTCAGACACAATTCTTAATTTGAAGACAACAATTTCAAAAATTATTATTCCAGAAAAAAATAAAGCAATGTTTTTTGACGAGCCTAAAGAGTTTCATATCAAGAG
>JAIPBB010000181.1 GCA_021739805.1 Saprospiraceae bacterium
AAATTTCAATAATAATCGGTTATAAAATTCCATAGCTAAAAATGTTGTTAATTCACTAAATTAGTGAAAAAGCAACTTGAAACGCTCTACATATCCTGATTTTATTAACATTTTGTAGTTAATAGACAGACTCTAATTAGCTATTTTACCTATTGCATTTAAAGATATTATACTTCCCCCGGAATGCCAATTATCAACTAAAGAATTTTTTTCGCCTCTTCTTACCAAAGATTGTACAACTATAACTTTATTATCAATCACGGATCTGTACGTTACAACTCTTATTGAATTTATAGATGTTTCATTCAATTTTGCCATATCACGAGATTGAATTAATCTTTCTTGTACAACAAAATTACTTTGAGCTTTAAATAACTGTTTTACTGTATAACCATTATTTGTCGCATAAAAATTATGTGTATTCTCTTTATTAAAAAATAGAACCCCTTTTCCACCAGCTGAGTCGACTGACGCTTTTATAACAATACTTTCATTATTGATTTTCTTTACATAACTTTCTATATCATATATATGCTTATACTCTTTGTCATAAAACACTCCATTAATTCTTCGAAAAAGTACTTTTGGAAAGTAATGGGAATATTGTGATAGCCTATTTTCATATAAATTTTTATCAGAGTAGTAAGCATTATATCTTTCATCCGATAAAATACCTTTTATTTGAAATGCATAGAGATAATCAGAAACAAAATTTAGATCAATTTTATTATGGATAGTGGAATATACTTTGAAACTATCTAATGGTGCTTTTCTTGATATAGGAAACCATTTATTTCTATATTCTTGTTCAAGTTCTTTATTAAAAAGAGATTTATTAATTGGATTGTTTTTCATCATTCTTCCTATAATTTTAGAATATGCTCTTTTATAATTTACTCTTTTCATTTGCATAAGTCCAAATGTGATGATTTCATTTGCTTTATATTTCATAAAAATTTATTATTAATCATATTGTAAAAAACTCCAGCTTTTTATAAAGTCTCTTTTCTCCCGCAAAACAAGTTATAACTTTGGCAAAAAATAATTCATATGTCTGTATTACTTTCCTTATTGTGTCAAAATTCCGTGACTACTATTAAACAATTAATAACCCAATTCTAAAATTTTTTCCCATACTTTTGTTGCTGAATTATATGAATAATTCATATTTACTCTTTTTATTGCTAATTTTGATATTCTTTCATACAGATTCTTGTCATTCAATAATCTTTTTGTAAAGTTATAATAATCATTTATGTTCTGGTAATCATTAACCAAAAACCCATTTACTTCATGTTCGATAATATCTTCCATATCGCCAACATTTGAAGCTATACAAGGGATTCCACAAGACATAGCTTCAAGCACTGTCCTAGGTAATCCTTCGGATCTAGAAGTTAGGATAAATATTCTTGCTTTATTGTAAAATTCAACAATACTATCAACATATCCTATTATTGCTATATTTTCTTCTAAACCATATTCAGTTATCTTCTTTCTTATAACTTTTTCTTCAGGGCCTTTGCCGGCTATCGCCACTTTGACATTCGGAATATCCATTTTAATTAATTTAATAATTTCTACGAAATTAATTAGCGCTTTTTCTGGACTTAAACGTCCTAAACTGATAACATCAAATTCTTTTGGCATAGACTTATTTTGGATAAACTTGTCCACGTCTATTGCATTTGGGAGAATAAATACTTTTTTTGAATTAATACCACAGGTTGTCAAAAATTTCTTAGATTTAGTGCCTGTAACAGTAATTGCATCTACTTTTCGATACATATAAAATATTGATTTTCGCCTGATATAATTTCTTAACTGTACATCTACAGGATTTCCTATAACAGAAATAACAACAGGTACTCTTTTAATTTTTCCTACAAGAAATGCTAAAAGTCCATGAGGAATTTCATAGATTCCAATAGCTAATTTATGCTCTTCATTTACAATGAAGAGCATTTTAAAAAATTTACTTATTTGTGATACAATTCCATTCTTGCGATTTATCGCACTATGATATGTTACTTTGTCACATGGTAAAGCATTCATATCTCTGAAAACATCTATCTTTTCAATATCGGCAATATCTGCAATCGGTTTTATGAACCCATATGCACCAGCAGAATCAAGTTTGCAATTTAGGGAAACTTTCATATCAATTTATCTTATTGCACTTTGTAGTATTTTAATTCTTTATTTTTGGGCAAAAACATAAATAATGCTATAAATAATGCTAATTCATAAATTGGAAAATAAATTATGTTAGTTAAGAATAAACGTAAATTCCGCTCCTTTCGCAATAAAGTTCTTGTTATGACGGCTCCCAAATATATAAACAACAATAGTAAATTATTAAAAATAATAGAAAAAAGAATCGACAATAGTAAAATAATGAAAGTATAATTACCTCTGAGAAAAATCTTCCATTCGTATTTGTTTAAAAAGTTTTCTCTCAAGAGAACGATACGATAAAGCTGATCACCCGAAAATAACATTTTCCAAATTCTTGTTTTTTCAGTATAAGGAATTGTATGATGGATGGCCAATAATTCTTTCTTTCGATATAAAAAAATGCCATTTTTAGCTAGTCTGAGTGCAATATCTAAATCCTGGCTTCGTCTCATTTTTGTTTTCATTCCATTAACACTATCCCAAATATCACGTTTGATTAAAAATAAACCACCAGTTGTAAATTTCTTTTCATCTATATAGTTTTCTGATAGAAATTCTTCTTTTGAAATCAAGCTACCATCACTGGAATAATTAAAGTTAATCCATTGCCCTGATACAAAACTATATTTCAATCCATGCATTTCACTATAAACCATTGGTAAAAAATCAGATTGAATTTCCATATCGCCATCAATAAAAAACAATGTATCTCCAGTTGACTCTTTTGCACCGATATTCCTACCGATAGCAGCATTACATTGGCCAGATATTTGAAACAATTTTACTTCTTTAAACTGTTTTGCTCTGGTTATACTATTATCGGAAGATTTGGAGTCTACATAGATAACTTCCGACTCAGACAAATTATTTTCTTTAATAGTTTTAAAAACACTTTTCAAGCATTTTGTGAGTTTCCAACCTTCGTTACGTCCTATTATGATAAATGATAATTTACTTCTATTGTTCACTTCACATTTGTTTTAGTTGAAATTCAAAGAAGAATTTGACTTCACAATTTTCTCATTTAACAGAACATCAAAAATCTTTTTATTTTTCACAACATTGTGCCTTTCTTTTACTAAGGACATAGATCTTTGAGAATAATTCCTTTGTTTGTCAATATCTTTAAGAAATTCAAGTAGTTTATCTTTTACTGAATTTTTTTTATTTGTAGTAATAATATAACCCCATTCATATTTTTTCCCATATTGAGCTAAAGCAGTTTGCAAGGGTGCATATACAATAATTGGAACGCCACTTGCCATATATTCTGATGTTTTAGTAGGCATTGATAGATTAACATAACTCATTTTTTTTTCAAAAGATAACGGTAAAAACAGAAAATCTGCTTTTGAAATTGTAGCAGGTAATTCCTCTTGTGTTACATAATTATAAATCTCTACAAAATCATATGAACTTACTTTTTGTTTCGTCACTATAGAGTCAAATTTCGCATATAACTTAAATTTAACATCAAATATCGTCCCATTAAGCTCTCTAATTACCTCGCAAAATTCAATTATAGGCTTTGCCGTTGATTCAACAGCTCCTGAATAAATAATCGTTACGTTTTTTTTACTTTTAATATTCTTCTTTTGAAAAGGTATCCATTTCTCAATATCTACAGGGTTATGAAAAGCAACAAACTGTTCTCCGTATCTTTGCTGATATTCCTGAGCCATCAATACAGATATGCATAAGCGAATAGTTGATTTTTCAACAATTTCTCTAAATGCTTTTCTGAATCTCAATTTATAAAAAAATCCTAAAACTCCTGGGAATTTTACATTAACTTTATCATCCAAAACATGAATGATAATTTTTGCTTTGATATGTTCTGCAATTTGAAAGACAAGATTTATTCCTTCCAGATTACTTGGAACAAAATAAATGTAGTCTGGATTAATTTTATCTAACCAATTTTTAGTATCATTATCCAATTTGAGTTTATTGAAAATTGCCTTTTGACCAATAATACTAACAATTTTTTTTCTTAAAAATGACTTTTTTGTTTTTTCGTCTTGCTTACTATTTGGTGTATTTCCGAACTGCATTTTTTTATTAAAAATATCAATATCGGAATTATTCGCATTTGTAGAGAGCAGAAATAACTTTTCAACAGTGATGTGGTCAACTAATTTTGCTATTGTAATACCTGCACTACTATCGTATCTAAAGTTTATATTAACAAAGAGAATTTTAGGATAACCCATAATATTATTAAAATCTAACTATTTTTTGATACTAAATGTTTATCGTGATAATATTTATCAAACACGAACACAAATATTAGTCCATAGAAGAACATCGTAAAATGAACTAATGTCAACTGCGCCCATAAATATGTCAGCATTGCGAAAAATGATCCCCAATAACCGGTATTAATAGCAGTTCTATAAAACATTTTTGTTACAGAAAACCAAAAACCAAATAGAAATAATGACCCTACAATGCCATAGTATACCAAACTAGATAGATACCCCACATGAATTTGTGAACTACCTATTGCCTGGGAAGCCGCTTCAATTTCGTGTGTTAATCCTTCCCCATTACCAAGCATATAATATTTTGGAAAAAAGTACAAAAAATTCTCGATAGCCCTATACCTAGTAGTTTCTAAGATGGAACCCTCAGCAAACAATCTTTCTTGGTACCATGCTTGAATATCATATCCAAGATTAGATATAGCGGTTAGTAGCGTAAAAAATAGTAACGCAAATACGAAAACATATTTTGAAAGTTTTGCCAATTTTTTACCATAAATTACTAAAAACTGAATTGATAGCAATACAAAACTTATCATAATAAATCGTGTATTTGTTAAAAATGCACTAATACCTCCCAAAGCCAAAAAAAACATCGGAAATTTACCAGATCGGTAATGCATCATAGCTACTATAATAGATAATAAAGGAATAAATGTAAATCCATACGCTAAAGGCCTATAACCAAAAATAGAAACTCGCCGTAGTTCGTAAATATTTTCACTTAGTAAATCTGTATCAGCATAATTGAACAATAAAAAACCAGGCCGAAATACCTGTATTATCGAAACAATGGCAGCAACAACAACAGTAAACTTTATGACACCAATTGCTGTTTGAATAAATTTTTCACTAAACTTTGTATTGTATATTATCAGAATTACAAAAAAAGAAGAAAGCTGCACATTGTTCACAATAATTTTTAAAAAGCCTCGTCTTTCAATATCTCCATTGAAAAAGGACCAAATAAGCTCGTATAGTATAAAAAATAGTAGGAAATATAACACTTTTGGTAACTTCAGCCTTAACCCATTTGCAATTCTGTGAAATATAAAGAATACTCCATAAGCCCAGAATATTAATATATAATAAAATTCGATGCCATAAGGCAGATTTAAATTATTACCTAGTATAGCTAATACAGGAGTAAATAACATTGAAAGTAGCAGAAAGTACGTGGTTCTTCTAATAGATGTCATTAGTTCAAATTATATTTTCGTTTTTGGTCGTTTACATTTTGCAATAATCGTCTCTAAACTATTTTCATCTGTATTACTATAATAATTGACAGCCGAATTCATTGCGTTCAATTTGAATTTTTGCACTATATTATTATCTATATTTAGATAATATTGAATTTTATCTTTTATTCCGTTAATATCGTTAACATCAATTAAAAATCCATTATATTCATGAATTATAAGCTCATTGGCAAATCCGGTTTTATATGAAATAACTGGAACTCCACATGATAATGACAATGGAATTGTTTCTGGGCCAACATCTGCATAAGAGGCAGAAACAAAAATGTCTGAGATTTTAAACAATATAGCTAACTCTTCTTTGGAAATAAATCCTAAATTAATTGTTTTTACATTAGGAGTAATAGGCAAATTTCCTTTCCCTGCTACAACCAGTACAATTCTTCTATTATTAAGTTCGCCTAGGAGATTAATAGCTTCAATAACATCTTTTATTCCCTTGCGCTCGTTAGACAGTGAAACAGCAGAAGCTGAAACAACAAAATCATCCAATCCGATATCAAATCTTTGCCTTAATTCCTTAATTTCTAATTTATCCGGTTTGTAATATGATGGTTCTAACTCTAAAGGAAGCTTTACTTTTACAACATTCTTATTCCGAAAAATTGCACTTTTTCTCATTGATTCACCAATCTCGTCTGCCCAGTAAACCCCAATGACATCCATCTTATCTGCATACTTAATTTTTGATTTAAGATTAAACCATGATAAATCATGTTTGTAAGTCGAATTAATTGCAGGACATTTCCCACAGCTTTTTTGATATTCTATGCAATCATAAGAATAGTGACACAAACCGGTAAAAGGAGCCATATCAGGAGATAGGATAAAAACAGTTGCATTTGCTTTTTTTTGTACATGATACAAATCGATATAGTTTATAAAGCCTTGCATAAAAAACATCAATATGACGTCAGGCGTAAATTCAGTTAATCTTAATACTTTTCTTGACCTTAATAAGGGAATAACCTGAATAAAAGTCTGAACATGATACTTTTCAACTTTCCTTATGAATGAAGGGAGCAGACGTTTAATTCTATTTTTAAATTTCCTTATAAAATTTTTAAACCTAGTATCCCTGTTATTATAATAAGAAACTATTCCATCCTCTGGAAAATCATCATAAAACTTTGTAAGTAGCTTAACTTCATGTCCATTTTTCTGTAATTCATGTTTAATAAATACGGGTACTTTACCTGCTGCTATATATGGGTTTGATGAACTAATTATAAGTAGTTTCATTTTGTATCGTATGCGGAGTTAATTTGCAAAACCTTAAATTAAGTAAAACCAAGCAATTTGTCTGCTAAGTATACACAAAAAAAAATGTAAGTGGTCATTTAAAAAATTTGTAAAGGCCTACCCTTTCATAGTATATTTTTGATGAAATTAAGAAGTGTTTTATTCCTTTGTTTTATAGCCTTTGCAGGAATACCTGTATACATATACCACTCGGCAAGACTTTTATTAACAAATGTAAATGCCCCAGTTACAACACCCTCTTCTATTACAACATCTGGCATTACTATAGTATTTGCTCCAAGCTGAACATATTTTCTTAAGATTACTTTTCCTCCCCATACATTAGTATATTCTTTGGGTACCATTGGATTAATTAAATAATTTCCAGAAAAATCATCGGATGCACTAAATATGATTGAATTAGGAGACAAACCACTAAAATCTTCAATAAATATTCCATTAAGTCCATATAAAGCAGAAAAGGCTGAAATATGTATAAAGGATCCAAGGATAATTTTTCCTGATAAAATACAGAAATCATCTATTCTTACATTGTTTCCTATTTCCATTTTGTCTAGACCATAGAATTGAGCATTCCTGCTAATTTTACAATTACTACCTATTCTTTTAAAACCCTTATCCTTTAATTCCTCATCTGTTAAAAATGAATTTATCTCTCTCATATTAAATCTATTATCTTTTCAATTTGATTATTATCTAAATCAGGATAAATCGGTAAGCAAATCACTTCATTCGCCATTTTTATTGCATTTGGCAAGTTGTCACTTTTAGCAGATTCCATCCCCCGGTATGAAGGGAAATCACTGATTAAGGGATAGAAATACCTTCGCGCAAGTATTCCATTCTCTTTTAGAAAAAAGTACAAATCATCCCGTGATTTTCCATAGACTTTTTCATTGACGAATACTGGGAAATAACTATTGTTATAGTTTTCCAGGTCATTGGAATGTGCTAATAAATCAATCCCGCTTATATCCTTCAATTCATTCCTGTATATATCAGCTATTATTTGCCTTTTTTCAATGTTTTTCTGATGATACTTTAGTTGCAACAATCCCAGTGCAGCCTGCATTTCATTCATTTTGCAATTAATACCCGGGGCCATAACTGTTACTTCATCGGCAAAGCCAAAGTTTTTAAGATAATCAATACGTTTTTTAGTTTTCTCATCATGACAAATTATAGCTCCCCCTTCCATAGTATTATACGGTTTCGTAGCATGAAAACTTAGTGTAGATAAATCGCCCCAGTTCATAATAGACTGTCCTTTATAATTATTTCCAAAAGCATGAGCTGCATCATAAATCACTTTTAAGCCATATACATCAGCTATTTCCTGAATTAGTTCCACCTGGCATGGATTTCCGTAAACATGTACCGGCAGAATGGCTGTGGTTTGTGGAGTAATAGCTTCCGCAATACGCTTTGGGTCCAAATTACCAAAAACCGGGTCAACATCAACAAATACCGGTTTTAAATTATTCCACCACAATGAGTTTGTTGTTGCTACAAAACTATAGGGGGTGGTAATTACCTCGCCTGTTATGCGCAAAACTTGCAGTGCCGTTAATAATGCAAGTGTCCCATTTGCAAATAACGCAACATACTTTACGCCTAAAAAATCAGCTAATTCCTGTTCTAACTGTTGATGAAACAGCGAATTATTTGTTAAACGTTTACTTTGCCATATTTTCCGCAGGTAAGGAATAAATTCATCCAAATCAGGAAGAGCCGGCTGAGTAACATAAATTGTTTTATCTATTGATTCCATATTCCATGTGCATTTCTATTAATAATTTTTTTGTACTGTACCATTGCTACAAATAACCCCATTACTTGAGTAAAAATAGTTGCCCCGATTACACCAGTAACTCCCCATTCAAAATATTTTGCAAAAAGTATAGATAGTGGAATATTAATAATTGCAGCAACAAGGCCCAGTCTCATTTGTAATTTAATTTTTCCGGTTCCATTAATGAATTGTATAAAAATTGTATTTAATGTTTGCAAAGCAATGAAAAATGCCCATGCAGCAGAAAGCATAAAAGGTATTGCAACCTTGTCACCTAACCAGATATAATAAACCTTGTTTGCAAAAATTAACATTATTATAAGGGCAATTGCAACTAAACCCCACATTTTCACTAATATACTAACGGTACGTTTAATCCATCCGACTTCACCCTTTGCATAGGCATCAGTTGCTGCTGACCAAAATGGTGCAACAATAATGGCAAATCCCATCATTAATACACCGAAATACTGATGAGCAATATTGTATGGTGTAACTTCAGTGGGAGAAAACAATTGGGCAATTATCATATTGTCCGTTGTGAAAAGTATCACTGCTGCTATCTGTATTAGGAAAAATTTGCCTCCAAGTTTGAACAGGTCATTAAACAAACTAAAATCAACAAATTTTACCTTTGGGGCAATATGTTTAAATTTACTTTCAAATAATATAATTGAAAAAATTATGAATAATAAAACAGGAGTTGCACTATAAGTGATTCCAAGGTACAAAAGTTTATCGCTTGCAGTTTGTAACAATATATAAACAACAATCAGGTTGAGCACTTTTCCTGAAGTCTCAATTAAATCTCTCATTGCAGGTTGTTGGTTTGCCAGAAGAACAGATAGAATGAGTTTAAAAACCAACCTTAATGCAAAAAAGCCAAAAACAATAATCGCTAATAGATTCAATTCAGATTTGGGTACTACTGTCGTATTCAAAATTTTTGTCCAATCTAAAAACATGTTGGTAAGTAAAAATATAGAAAAAAACCCAATTGAAATGAGTGTTAAGCCTGCATAAGTAGTAGAAACATACTTTCGTGATAAGCTTTCGTCTCCTTTCGCCTGCGATTCTGCCAGTTTGTTGCGTAATCCATGACCTAAACCAACATCGAAAAAATTAAACCACATTACGAGTGATGATAAAGTAAGCCAAATCCCGTATCGTGTTTCATCAAGATAATTTAGTACCAAAGGGACCAATAACAGGCCTGTAGCTATATTTATTGCTTTAATAAAGAAAGAAAAAGCAATGTTCTTCTTTGCTTTTAATGTGCGCTCATGTCCTTTTGAAAAAAACCCGTGAGTCAGTTTGTCTATGAATTCTTTTAAAATCATAAATTCAAAAACTGATAATATCTATAACTGCTTTTTTCATAATATTTATAGAAACAACTTTGTTAAATATTGTTTGCTTGTTTTTACTTAGGTGGTTTACAAACATTTCCATGATACGCTTGGAGGCGCCCATTAAATTCACGGGATTGGCCGCTTTGTCGGTGGAAACACAGAGATACTTCCTGGTACCGTTTGCAATGGATTGCTTAATGGTTTTATCGGTGTTGAAGATATTCACATCGATCATCCGCATTAATGTAAACGGGTCTTTTTCGCTGCGTACATGCTTTAAGGCGGAAAGATTCAGCACGTAATCATACTTTCCATCCCATTTGATAAAGGCATCATAGATATCGGAACCAACATCAAGGGCAAAGGTTTGAAAATCGCCTTCTATATAGCCCATGGAGCTACGAATATCCCTCACCAACTCTACAAGGTTGTTCTCGCTTATGTCAACAACATGCAATTTCCGTGGGTTTCTTTTGAATATTTCTTTAACCACTGCCTGGCCTATGGAACCTGCTCCTCCAATTACCAGAAATCTTGAAGATTTTACTTTTTCTGATAGTTCTGCTTCGTGGTTCTGAATGTCCTCGGTGAAGAGTTCTTTATCGCGGCCTATTAATTTTAGAATATCCATATAATATTATTAATGGAACACGGATCTCTTATCTGTGATTATCTGCCAAATTCGTGTCATCTGTGTTCTATTCCTCATTCCAAACAGTTCGTTTTATGTAGTCAACATAACCCATTATAACCTTTACCACTTTGTCGGATACGTTTGGCATGGAGTAGTCTGCTACCAACCGGAAGGTTCGGTTTTGGTTT
>JAIPBB010000182.1 GCA_021739805.1 Saprospiraceae bacterium
GTAGCATTTGCTGGTGTTCATTTAAGCCCTCTGTCATAAATGTTTTAGACTGCTTAAATATTATTTTGAAGATATTTGGCAGATAAGAGGAATAAAACCGGATGGAATCTTCCACCAAAAGAATGGTCTGAACCCCTACATGTTCAACATCAAATTCTACGTTCATTTTATCTTCGATCAGCTTGATGATTGCCAGTAAAATATCGGCATTTCCCAACCACGAAAATATGTAATCAATCGAACTCAGGTCGGCATGATCAATTTTTAAAGACACTTCCCTGGAGAAAGGTGTGAGAACAACAATCGGGATTTTCGGATATTTGGCCTTAATAATGGATGCCAGATCAAAAGTGTCCTTTTTTTCGGCACTCAGCATGGAAATGATCAGGTCTATTTTTTCTGATTTAAGCAGTTCGAGTGCCTGTTCTTGCGAAGTTGCCTGAATAAACTGAGGCGGATAACGTAAATTCAGCGAAACATATTCATTGAAAATTTGCTCATCGATCCGGCCATCGTCTTCCAAAATAAAGATATCGTAAGCACTTGCGATCAGCAGAACATGATAAATCCTTTTTCTCATTAAAACATTGAAGGAAGTATCGTTAAAATAAAATTTCCTGGCTTGCAAATCGGCAGATAAGGGTTTGATCATATTATTTTTTTTACAAAAATAATCCAATTGTTGATTAGCTGCGAATGATTAAACAAACAGAAATGTTTTTCTTAAAAAATTAAGGCTGGTTTAATCCTGACGGTTTTTCTTTTTATCGATAAAGCCGGCAATATAAATGGCCAGTACGAGGTACGAGACAATGCCGGTTAGCATAAAAATATAAAATTTACGGCTGCCGTTAAATTCAGCTGACAAATTTTTAAAAAACATAAAAGTGACCATAAAGGCCAGTATTAAAGTCAAAGTAACTGCAATATGTGCTATTACGGCGTTATCTGCTTTAATGCCTTTGGTAAAGAACAACAAAACAAAGCCGAAAAATGAAGGAATGAGTGAGGTTATCTGGAGATCGCCATCTGTATAATACCTGACAAAAAAACCAAAAAGACCGATCAAAATTAAAAATAATGCATAATAAAAATTTACGATATGGGGTGTTTTCATGGACTTACAATTTATATTCGTTTTAAATTAGAACCGAAATTACAAATTAAATCCGAATCATTTCAGGAGCGGCCTGATTATTCGTATTATTAATTTTAATTCAATATTTTTCATATGGCAAACAACCTACAAGCTTTTCAGATTTTTGCCAAGCCGGTTGGGGCCCGTTGTAATTTACATTGCCAGTATTGTTATTACCTCGATAAAAACAGATTGCATCAGGGTTCAAATGGGGCCTTGATGGATGATGAAATTCTGGAGCAATATATCATTCAACATATTCAGGCGGCTGATTCCAGCCTTATTGTTTTTTCATGGCATGGCGGCGAACCAACTTTAGCCGGACTTAATTATTACAAAAAAATTGTTCGTTTGCAACAGAAATACAAACCAGCTCACAGCAAGATAATTAATGGGATACAAACCAACGGAACCCTTTTAAATGACGAATGGTCTCGTTTTTTTGCAAGTGAGGCATTTGTGGTAGGGGTGAGCCAGGATGGACCGCAAAAAATAAATGATCTGCATCCCAAAACCATCGCAAATAAATCTGCATTTGAGCTGACCATGAAAGGCATTGATCTACTGAATAAATACAAGATCTCCTTTGAAATTCTTTGCGTGGTTCATTCCGTAAATGTCAATGATCCATTGGGTATTTACCGCTTTTTAAAACAAACCGGCACCCAATACATCAGTTTTATTCCTTTGGTTGAAAATGAAATTAGAAGCAGGGTGAATCCTGAAAATGTACCCTCTGAAAAATACGGACAATTTTTAACTGCTATTTTTGATGAATGGAAGAACAATGATATCGGCAAAATAAAAGTTCAGATTTTTGAAGAAGCATTGCGCACCGCATTTAACCTGGAACACAGCCTTTGCATTTTTCGTGAAATTTGTGGTGAAGTCCCGGTTATTGAACATAATGGAGATTTTTATGCCTGTGATCATTTCGTAAATCCAGATCATTTGATCGGAAATATTAAGAAAACCTCACTCAGGCAATTAATCGACAGTCCAGTGCAAAAAGCATTTGGGCTTAAAAAATTAAACACTCTGCCCAAATATTGTATAACCTGCAGTGTTAGGAATATGTGCAATGGTGGTTGCCCCAAAAACAGGTTTATAGAAAGCCCTGATGGGGAACCCGGCTTAAATTATCTATGCAGGGGATACAAAATGTTTTTTAATCACATAAGTCCATTTATTAATGAAATAAGAATGGCACATTTAAATCAGGCTAAAGAATAATTGATTTATCTATTTTTATCTTAAAGACGCAAATAATGATCTTAAGAACTATCATCGGCATTTTAATAAGTTTAAACATGGTCGTTTTGCCTGCACAGGATCAATTACAAGAATCAACCACCATCAAGGTTTTAAGCTTTAATATCCTTCATGGGGCCACCACCAGGGGTGATTTTGACCTGGATGCCATTGCAAAAGTGATCATTGATACAAAACCCGATTTTGTGGCATTGCAGGAAGTCGACTTTAAAACAAAGAGGGCCAAAAATTATGATCTGGCAACTGAACTGGGATGGCGTACGAAGATGGCACCTCTCTTTGCACGTGCCATGCCTTACGATGGGGGCGAATACGGAGAAGGCGTTTTATCAAAATATTCGTTTATTTATAGCCGAAATGTGCCTTTGCCCTGTTCGGAAGGGAATGAACCCAGGGCTGCTATAGAAATAATCACGGTTTTACCATCCAATGATACCATTGCCTTTATAGGAACTCATCTTGATCATACCAAAAATGAAACGGATCGGATTCAACAGGCTGAAGAAATAAATAAGGTGTTTTCAAAAAATAAATACCCGACAATTTTGGCTGGTGACTTAAATGCAGAACCCGGAAGTCTTCCCATTCAAATTTTAGAACAACAATGGTACCCGGCATATAACCGGGAAAATCCTGCCTTCACCTTCCCTTCAGATCATCCTGTTAAGAAGATTGATTATGTTATGTATTTCCCTGCGAAACGATGGGAAATAGTTGAAACAAAAGTCATTTGTGACCCTATTGCTTCGGATCACTGTGCATACTTGGTAATTCTAAAACTGATCAAAAATTAGCGATACGGAATATTGCTTCCTGTTAATGTTCAATCCGCATCAAACAGAGTCTAAGCACCAACGAATATTTATTGTTAATAATTCGTTAAACTTTAGTTGAAAGCTTTTAAAATGGATTTTTTGAGCTTGTTCTTAGCTTTGAATTGTGGTAATTTTACACTTGCGCATTATTGCACAATTTCAACAAAGGTGCAATTTTTACATTTTAAATTATGAACAATCAAATTTCAAATAAAGACAATAGGGGCAGTTGGCACAAAATCATTAAATCTTACACGCGACCCAGTTTAGCAAAAAGCTGGTGGCAAATTATGAATTCCCTGATTCCTTATTTCGGATTGTGGGTTGCAATGATTTACAGTCTCGAAATTTCTTATTGGCTGACCCTGGCTCTTTCGATCCTCGCAGCCGGGTTCCTGGTACGAATTTTTATTATTTTTCACGATTGTGGACATGGCTCTTTTTTTAAATCACCCTTGCTGAGCAGGATTGTTGGCATTATCATCGGTGCCCTGGTATTTACCCCTTATCATAAATGGCACGATGAACATCGAATCCATCATCAAACGGTTGGGAATTTAGACAAACGTGGTGTTGGCGATGTAAAAACCATTACAGTGGAAGAATATAACGGTTATTCCTTCGGTAAACGTTTGTATTATCGTTTGTATCGGAATCCCATTATTATTTTTATTCTTGCTCCTTTTTTCCTGTTCACCATTGCTTTTCGGATTCCCGGACGTGAGCAATCCGGAAGAATCAAACTTTACACACACCTGACTACCCTTGGACTTATTATTGTAATTATCCTTATTTCATTGCTGATTGGGTTTAAAACATTTGTACTCGTCCAGGTTCCGGTCATGTATTTTGCCTCCGTTGCCGGGGTTTGGTTGTTTTATTTGCAACATCAGTTTGAAGATGTAATATGGGAGCGGGATGAAGATTGGGACTACAAAACCATCGCAATGGAGGGCAGCTCTTATTTGAAGCTCCCGAAGATTTTGCAGTGGTTTTCGGGCAATATCGGTTTTCATCACCTTCATCACTTAAGCCCTAAAATCCCTAATTATAATCTTGAAAAATGCCATAGAGAAAACCCGGATTTTCAGAAAGAACCGCTCACTTTTTGGCCAAGTTTAAAATCAATTCGTTTACGATTATGGGATGAAGCAAAACATAAACTGGTAAGCTTCAGAGAGGTCAGGGCTAAATCATAAACTTATCCGGGGTTTTTACTGATCATTCAAAAACACAAACCATCTTTCCTTACTGTTTTGTGATGATTAATAGAAATCATCAACATATCTTTGAAAAATAAATATCTTTGTTTGAACCGACATTAATCTCAAAAAAAACAAATATGGAAAAGCCAGTTTTAAATGACAAGGATCAATTTCCCGCTGATGAAGTAATCTTTTCTCATCTTGGTGAAAAGAAAGGATTATGGATTTCTTTCTTTAATGAATTACATCAAACCCATCCTGATTTTATTATAGAATGGAGATATTATAAAGATGGCCAAAGCTGGTTGATGAAAGTGATCCGTAAAAAGAAAACAGTGTGCTGGATTTCTGTGTTTGAAAAGGGTTTCAGTGCAACCTTTTATTTCTCCGATAAATTTGAAGAAACCATATACAACAGTTCAATTTCGGAGGATCTTAAAGAAAGTTTCAGGAATGGAAAACATTATGGTAAAATCCGGGGATTAACGATTTTGTTTAGTCATGAAAATGATATTGAAGATGCCGAGGCATTGATTGAAATTAGTTTGAAAAAGTAATATCGGTTTCCAAAAAGTTTGAGATACAGGAATTGCCTTATTGGGATTTTTTTATGTTAAAATCGAGGTTGGCAAATTTACAGTCAGGGAAACGCTAGCAGGCGAGATTTTAATTTAGAATGTTTCACCAAGAACCCTAAACATTTCAATGGTATTTTTATAGTTCACTCTCAAGGCCATACAGCAATCAGGAATTTTAATTTTATTTCTTCTATTTGGCTCACTTATTTCCTGGGTAACAACAATTCTGTTTAACGAGTCAGCTAAGCAGTAAGCAATTACAAACGCATCTGCCTCATCAGCACTCAGGAATTCATTTAGAGCATTTGGTTTATAATGACTGCTTCTTGACATTGCCCAAGTAGTTATTCTACCATATTCGCCCATTACATCTTTTGTGGTTTTAAAAAAATTATGAGGTAAATTAGCTTTGCACCAGGCTTCTAATGCATCATTTTTGTCATAGAGCTCAGCTTTTACTTTGTCAATACTGATGATCTTACCGGCATTTGCTAATTGCTGCACTTTAAACCAAAATCCGGTTGCAATGTCCAAAGGATAGTTGATGCGGTGGGCCTCAATGAAGAAATTGCTATCCACTACATATACAGCCATAATTACAAATTTTTAGCAAAAAACTTTTCAAATGTATCGCCTTTCATGCTGGTTAATTTGCATGCATCCCTATAAAGTAATTGACCGGATTTCACCGCCTGATCGATATGAGCGGCAAAAGTTATGCTCAAACGTTTTTTTGCCGTTGCCCAAAAATTTCCACCATCGGATTGATTATCCTTTATTTGAAATTCTCTCTGCATGTATCCTTCATAAAATTCAAAGAACCTCTTTTTTGTCCATTTACCTGTATCTAATGCTCGTCTTGCAGCTACAATTTCACTAACCTTAAAATATCGCGCAATCGTATTAGTGTAAGGACTTTTTTCCCAAACCTCATTGAAAGTAGCAGTTGGAACTAAAAACTCAGCCGCAACCTGATCACAAAGTCTTTCATTCGGATCATCAGCGGGCTGTAATTTCCGGAAATCAAATCCGGCACTATGGCCTGTCCAAATATGAGCTAATTCGTGAACAACAGTAAACATTTGAGCAGACTTAAAATCAGCATTGTTGATGAACATGAAAGGAGCCATTTGATCCACTAAAACAAAACCCCTGCATTCCTCCACAGGAATTTTCCTATGTCCGTTGTTCTCTACCACCCCATTGAAAGAAGTAATAATTCCTTTATCTTCAATAACCTCAACCAAATGATTGAGAGCTTCTGTCCATGTTTTGAATTGACTTGCCCAGTTTTCAGTTAAGTGCAACACATTACGGATATTATTTACGATCTCGACAACATCAGCACTGTTACGAAACCGGCCAACAAAGGGCAGAGGTTCAAATTGGTTGTCTTTCAAATAATTTCTGAGCCAGTCTTGTCTTTGCTGAATTAGCAGAATGGTGTCATAAACATTTATGCTTACCTTGTCTGTTCTGGTATTGTTACTTCTAAAAAAAGGGATCGGTAATTTTTCAACCGGAGGTTCCTGTAAAAAGAGATAGCCGAATGGTAAATGTACTTGTTTAGAAAAAGTTTCCAATTGTTTAACCGTGGGTTTTTTGCTGCCTTCAATCCAATCAGTAACCCTTGGGGTTTTTGCAGTAAATTCATGCAATTCGTATCCTGCCCGGGAAATGGCCCAGGTTAGCATATCTGCATTAATATTTAATTCGGTTCTCATTTTACAAATCTACAAATTTTAAAAGATATGACTAAAAACAGTGATCAATGAATTTCGCATTTCTTTAAATATCTAGTATAATCTTAATTTTGAACTAAATGTTATCTTGTTTTGAAAGATGTTTTGAAATTGTAAATATTATTGCTAAAATTAATCCTATCGTTAAAAGCAATGAAAACAATCCAAAATTTTTGAAATAAAGAAATTGTAAAGAGTCAATTTTACTTAAAAAATATAAAATTATTCCGGCGATACCTGAAGTAAAAATTGGAAAGCCTAATGCTTCTCTATAATTTCTATCGGCAATTTCAAGATCTTTTTTACTAACTGATGGTGTCCAATCATTCCAATTCAGATATCTGAATCTAATTATTAAATATGCTGATATAAGAATTGTACATACTAATAAAGTACTAATGAAGAAAGGTATAATTTCTTTGATTGTATTATTTGTTGGGAAATAGTTTGAGTTGAGATGCTTAGAAAAAACAAAGCAAATAAACAATCCCATAATGCTAAAAATTATTATTGCGAAGTCAAAGAGTGAATTCTTGTTTTCAACATACCTTTTCTTAATTTCATTAACAAATTCCTGTCCCCATAAAATTATAAAAACTCCTAACCACCAAACAAATTTTATAAGGAAATTAGCTAATAGATAAAAAAGTTCAACAATATTTAATATTGGATTTTTTTTATCATTTTCAATAATTAGAAAATCCTTTGTTTCAATTTTACTAAAATCAATTCTCCCAAGTGATACAACTACGAGTATGGCAAATATTAAAATTGAAAGAGAAATTCTTAAATCTAAAAACATGCTAAACCCATAAATCTTTGAAATTAATATATCTGAATAACCTAAAATTTGGCCAATCGATAGTGTAATGCTTAAAATTATCCAGGAGATAATCAAAACATTGATTATAGAAAGATTATCACCTTTATTTTTGAATCTTAATAACGCCCAAAGTATCCATGAGATTAAAAGGAAAATGAAAGTAATTATAGGGTAAATACTATTTTCTATTACTATTGAATTAAGTAACAATGACAAGGGATAAAATATACCAATTTCAAGTTTTTGACTTTGTGTTTTTTTATAAAAGTCATTTTTAAATATTTCAAGAGACAAAAAAGACACAAAAAAAAGACCAATACAACAATAGGTGATTATTGTATTAGAATAAACATTCAAGCTGAAATATGCTGATGATATTAAAATGCCAACAAAGGTAAAAAATACTATTCCGCCTATAATTACAGGTATTGTCCAGTTTCTTTTTTTTATCATATTATCTTCAATTACATATTATTGAATTTGCTAGATTAAATAGCCCGTAACACATTTATAATTTTATTGTTTAACTATTTTCCTGATTATAATCCCTTCTTTGGTTGTCATTTTCAAAGTGTAAATACCTTTTGGTAATCCTGAAATATTAATAATGGTTCTATTAACTGATATTTCTTTGCTTTGAACTATTTGTGCGTTCAGGTTAATTATTTCGTACTTAAATTGCTGATCATATTCAATTACAATTGTTGTGTTTGATGGATTGGGGTATGTTTTAAAGTTTTGCGGTTCAATCAGATCTATTGCAGTGAAAGACCAAAATATCGTTGTGTCCGTTTCCCAGCCGGCTAAATCTTTTGCAAACAGAATTAAAGTATTATCGCCATATTGATCTGCATTCTCAAGCGTTACTTGTGCATTGGGATCAGACAGGTATTGAATTTGATTGTCATTAAGTTTATATCCGAATTCAGATAAATTAACATCTTCAAAAGAATAGTTCAGTACATTTCTTTCTGTTATCGAAGCTGTGATTTTTGGTGGAATATTGTCAATGGTGAAATTGACGAATAAATCTTTTTTATTGCCAGGAAGGTCACTAACTGAGAGATTTATAGTATGCCCACCATCATTTAAAATTAATTCTAACGAATCTGTTTTTACATGCGATGGCAACCTGTAGTGTTCATTTTCTCTTGTGCATGAAAAAGAATCTGTTTGAAACGTATCAACCTGATAAAATCCATATTCGTCCAAAAAACTAAAATCATTAACATTAATCTCAAATTTAAGAGGCGATTTATAAAACCCATTGTTTACAAGTGAGCAATTTAATTCGGGCTTAATAGAATCGAGCAAAGGATTATTCAACACAATAATACCAGTGTCTGGATAGGCATATTGTGACCAAAACCTAGCATTTATTAAAACGGTATCCACACTGTTAAGAAAGGTATCAACATTAATATTGTTTTTGCATATACTATCAATAATGTTATACATTAATACACTACTAAAACCGTCAAGTTCTGATTCTTCCCACATCCAATAGGCGGCTGAATCTCCATAACCATAGTCTCTATAAATAGAATCCCAATAATTATGATACCAGCAAAGATAACCGATATCTTCATTTTCGAGTTTTCTATATGTATATGGAGGTATTGTATCCCCATTGATAATTGGATATTGATCAAATCGGATAAATTGGTCTGAATTGTAACTAATATGTGTTATACCATCATCAGTGTATTGGAAGAAATAAAATAGATTATCGATTACCACGTCATCTGCAATACTCATACTCCAGCATTTTCCAGGTTCGACTTTTTTTAAAGATGGACCCCTTTGAGGTTCAAAAAAATACCAATCATCAAATTGATAAGGATCATCTCCAATTAAACACGTATTAAATGCATGTCCAGGCACATATACTCTGAATACTGGGATTTTAAATTTGCCATTATTGTTAAAGTAGAACCTGTTATAGAAGCTTGAATCAATCAGTGAAAGGTGTTCCAATTCGGGATATCCATTATAATCAATTACGGTTTGTAATGCATATTGACTACAAATCCAGTTTGCCCTTTCAGGGGCGTCATAATACCAAATACTGTCATGAAGAAAGGCATATTCAAGCAGGTTAATTTTTTCCAGTCTGGTCGATTGATTCCATTGAGGATTATCCATGTGCCAGAATGGATTGATAATTTTATAGGGTTTTTCCTGTGCATCAGAATATTTAAATGACAAAGAAAAACTTATTATTAAGAGAAATAGAGGCCAATTGAATTTATTTGTGTCTTTCTTCATGGAAATTGTAAAAATGCTTTTCATTATTCAAATATGTTTGGTATAATCGAAATAATGCATTATTCTAAGTCAGGCAAACTTATTTTTGGTGTTTTCAAATTATTCTATTCAAAAACTACCTTATTAAAATCACTTGCAAAATGTTTTTAAGCCATAAATCTTATTCTTCATTATTGTATAAAAGTCATTTTTGTTATTTATTAAATGTCTCAATTTCATCCATCGGATGTTCAATATTTTCGGGTAGTTGATTCCAAATATATAAAAAATATATATGTATATGAAGGGATTAGTGTTTTTTTTCTCTGATAAGTTCGGTGTTTGATGACTAGGACCGAACAATTTACAAGCAAAATTGTCTGCTATTATGTTTTATTAGGGAAATAAAGTATCTAAGTGATCATATTCATTAAACAAGTACACTCTTATAAAACTCATTCAGTTTTTATAAAAATTTCAAAGGAGCCTGTAGGTTCCTTAATAGAAATCATTATTAAAAAGAAAAAGAAATTTTTTCTAAAAATTTAAATTTAAAGCTTTATATTTTGGCCTTTATCAGCTTACTTTCTGCTAAAATTCAGTTTATAAGCCGTATTCCAGTTTTCACCCTTATCACGTGAGCTGCTGATTTGCATCGTAAATGCATTTTCTGAAATATCGTAAATCTTCATCTGCATGATCGCAAGATTTGCATCTTCTACTCCAAAACTTGTTTTGGTATTATCAACACTGAAAACCCCATCTTTAAATCCACCCGTAAATACATCAAGACCAGAGGTAAACCCATTATAGGTTGTTAACACATACTGTCCTGTTTCTTGTTTATAACTATAACCCAAAAGCATCGATTGCACATAATAATCATCCACACTGATATTTTGCTTCATTAAGTTTGCCGATTCAAAGCTTACCGTCGAAACCGTATGATCGGAGGTAGTCCAGCTGCCATTATTAGCAGGCTTTTGGATTTCCACATTCCAATCTCCTTCTAAAATCGCCAACTTTTGCATTTCTTCACTTTTAGGCATTTTAAAGATAGTTTCATCAACAGGGACATTCAAATTGATTTGTTCAATCACCA
>JAIPBB010000183.1 GCA_021739805.1 Saprospiraceae bacterium
TTTACGCATATAAAGACAATTGGGCTTTGATAGAAAAAGATGGGAAATTTGGTTTTATTGATAATAAAGGAAAAGAAATTGTTGCTCCTGTTTATAATAAGATATATGAATTTTACTCTTACCAAAAAAATTGGGCTTTGGTAAAAAAGGATGGGAAATTTGGTTTTATAAATAATAAGGGAAATGAGATTGTTCCTCCAATTTATGATAAAATCGATGAATTTGGCTCCGAAAAAATGGGATTGGCAAAAGTTATAAAAAATGGCAAAGAAAGCTTTATAAACACTAAAGGGGAGGAAGTAATTCAGGAAAAACAGTAGCCCCAACTAAATAATATTTTCTTCAACTACCATTTATTAAACAAACAAGCCTTTAATTCTAAAACATCAATAATAATAACTATTGTCTGCAAGAAAACTACTGAAAATCAAAATCTGTTGGGTTTTCTTGATGACACTAACAAGTACAAAACAGCACTAACAAATATCTTCTAAATAAAATTCCAGAAAAACCTTATTGCAAAAACTGACAATTATAATAATTTAAAATTATACTCAGTATCTAATATTCTTTTTCCACTAATATCTTTAATAATAATACTATTGATAAATATTATTTCTCCTTCTGGTAAAGCCAAAATTTTTGCAATAATATCATTTGGAATTTTATTAGCTTCAATTCTTTCTGTGATAACTTTATTGTTTTTTTTATAGGATATAGTAAAAGCTGTTACTACAGGAGCTTGTAAATCAAACTCAAAATCATTATCATATCTAAACAACAAAAAGGCTTGACTTCTTAATATTGTCCTATTTATTATTGTTGTTTCCTGAGATATATTTTGGTTGGCTAAATGTAAATCTGGCATTGGTATTTGTTTAACTCTATAAATTGATTGACCATATTCAATAGTGTCATTGCCATTTACAGAAAACACCCTAATTACAGTTTGTTTAGATTTAGGAATAATTAAATAATTAATATTGTCAATGTTTTTTGAAATTTTTCCATTAGTAACAGAAATTTTAATTTTTTCTGCGGCAACACCAGGAACAGCAACTGCTATCTGATTTTCAATACCCGAGTATAAAACATTGTTTTTTTGAACTGAAATCACTGCCTGCCCATTAAGATTAAGCATTGAGAACATACATACAAGAATTAATGTAATTTGGACTTTAGTTTTCATGAGAATTTAATTTTAAAATGTATAATGGTTTAAATATATACTTGCCGTCATAAATGTTATTTCCTAAAACCACAGGACATATTCCGGTAATTTTCTTTTCTATATAAAGTGTTGTAGGGTTGATAAACCATTCTTCATAAAAAATATATGAAACTATGTCATAAGCAGTCAGGGCTTCTGTTATTTGTATGCTTGTGTCTCTAAGAATATCGCCATCATCAGAAAAGATATAAAAAGATTCATTTCTTTTTGGTTCTATTATGTCAACGATTTCTTGACTATTTAGCTTTTGCTCAGGATTTTCATAACTATACGCATTATCTTTAACTATCGAAGCATCAAGCAAATAATTTGCTAATTGGTCTTTATTGTAAGAGTTCCAAAAAGGGCAATTATGTTTTTCAATTAATTGTATTTTATCTTCAAATAAAATTTCGAAGCTACATTCAACAGTATCACTATTCATAAATTTAGAATAATAATAAGGTCTGCCATGTATTAAAAACTCTGTAACTACCTTGGCAAAAGGAATCATTTTATCCTTTTTCGATTTTTGGTTTTTTATCATAAAACAACTTTCGGGAAATTGAATTCCCATATTTTTATAATTAAAGACTCGTATCGGTAACCAATATTTTACATTTTTTGAAAATGTTAAATTTTTAACATCAAAACCCCATTCTTCATAAAAAGAAAAAGCCTTTAGCTCTTTTGGATTTATTTTATTTTCTGATACCGTATAACCTTCTTCAATTTCCCAATCTGGAATTGTATCAATACTATATCCTAATCTAGCATTTACATTTTCAATATTAAGAACACTATCTATTTTGTTGTTTAGCACATCATTAATATCTCGATATTCATAAACATCAATATCTCCTGATAAAGTTTTATTAACAATAATATCCTGGATAGTTGTTCCATCAATTAACTTTAATTCAAGATTTTGTTTAGTAATTCTTGGCAATACTCCATGCCAGGTATATCCCAAAATGAATTCTTCTGGATATACTTCATCATACATTAAAATATTTTTTGGTAGAAAAATATTATCTTGAGCAAACATACTTAATGAAATACTTAGAAATAAGAATAAAATAAGTTTTTTCATACTATTTTTTTATATAATCACTTATCAATAACAAAAGCAAATATACATTAATTTTTAAAAACTAATTATTTGCAATATGAAATTTTTTAAGAAATAAAATATGACTTGATGAATTAATCATTTACATAGAGAATCAAGTATCTCCTTATGTTGAGGATATTTTTGAATAAGTTTATCCTTTTTGCCTAACTCAAAATCAGCAAATTCAAAACCAGGAGCAACAGTACATCCAACCAGAGTGAAAGAATTTTTGTGAATTACTTTTGCAGCAAACCAGCTTTCCTTTGGAATTGTAATTTGAAATTGTTCGTCATTTTCAAAATTAGAACCCAGCTTAAAAACAGAAAGTTCACCACTTTCTTCAATTATATAAAGAATTAGAGCTGTCCCCGCATGGAAATACCAAATTTCATCTGATTTAATTCTATGAAATGCTGAATACTCATCACTTCTTAATAAAAAATAAATTGATGTTGAAAGACATCTTGTTCCTCTAAACCTTTCAGGAAGACTATTTTCATCAATAACTTCATTCGAACGATAAAATTCTTTATAATAACCTCCTTCAGGATGCTTTTTTAGATCAAGCTTTTCAATCCAATAATCTGCAGAATATCTCATGACAATTTGTTTTTCATTGATTGGTCAGTACAAATATAATAACAATTTAACAATAGAACAATTTAACAATGAATAAGTTCAGAAAATAATAAAAATTAACGATTTGTCAACGACTAACAAATTTCACATTTAGTCTTATTTCCTTTTCTTCGGAACAACCTCATTGAAAATATAAATAAATCTTAAGGTAATAATATTATTATATTGCCGCCTGTCAAATGACGAAAGATTAACCGGAGTATATGTTCTTGTTCTAATTTTGGCAAGCGAATAGGAATATCTAATATTAAAATGCAATCGTTCATAAATCCTGAATCTAAGATCGGCGAGCCAATTTATATCACTTCGGCTGTATGGTCCATAAGCATTGTCCCATTGAACTTTTAATCCATGCTCGACTTCGTTAAACTCAATCAGCCTGCCCCATGACAAACCAGTACCAAAACTTAAAACATTTTTATCAGAATATTGAATCATTACAGGGACTTCGACATAATCAAGTCGTAAATCATAATATGGATAGACTGAATCAATTCCTGCGGGGTCATATTTTTCATGTGCTCCCTTTTGAGAATAAGTTGTTTCCAGTACAATTGACCAATTACTTTCACCCATTGGCATCATAGCACTTGCACCAACATTAAAACCATAATGCTTAAAACCAAAAACTTCGTCCCCATCAACCTGGCTAATATTTGTCCCAAACAAAATAGCACCTTTTATGTTTTGAGAAAAAGATTGTTTTACTGTTATGAACAGCAATAAGCAGATAAATATTTTCAGATAATTTTTCATTTAGACTTCAACGAAATTACGGTTTTATTATTATATGACAATGTTTCTGGTTGCTCGTTTCTGGTTACTCGTTTCTTGTTGCTCGTTTCTTGTTGCTCGTTTCTGGTTACTCGTTTCTTGTTGCTCGTTTCTGGTTACTCGTTTCTTGTTGCTCGTTTCTCGTTTCTGGACACTGAGCGGAGCCGAAGTGTCGTTTCTTGCGAAGCTTGCTTCGTCCGTCTGGATTGCTTTTCTTCACCCCATTCCCTATCTAAGGCTCTCCCCATCTCATGCTCACCCATTCTCCCCTTCTCAGGCTCTCACGCTCACCCCATCACCTTTTCTCCCACTCAATTTTACCGAAAACCGAACACCTTATCCTTAGCCTTAGCCTTCCTTCATCGACAACTGTATTCTCTTTCTTGCCACATCAACATCCACAACAGTTACCATTACTTTTTGGTTTAGAGTAACAATCTCATTCGGGTCGCTAATGTATCTGTCAGCCATTTGGCTAATATGCACAAGTCCGTCCTGATGAACTCCAATGTCAACGAAAGCACCAAAAGCTGTGATATTTGTAACAATGCTGGGCAATTTCATTCCTTTAACCAGGTCGTTCATTGAATTGACATTTTTATCAAACTCGAAAAAATCAAACTTTTTACGTGGGTCTCTACCGGGTTTCTCCAATTCATCTAAAATATCATTCAAAGTAGGTAATCCAACTTTTTCGGTTACAAAATCATTTGCATTTATTTCCTGTCTGATGTTTTTTCTGGCAATCAAATCCGAAATATCAACTTTTAGCTTTTTTGCCATTTTTGCAACAATACCATAACTTTCGGGATGAACAGCACTTTTATCCAAAGGATTTATTCCATCACGAATTCTTAAAAATCCTGCTGCCTGTTCAAAAGCCTTATCGCCAAAACGCTTTACTTTTTTAAGTTCTTCTCTTGATTTGAAAGGACCGTTCTCACTTCTGTAATCAATTATGTTTTGTGCAAGCACCGGTCCAACTCCCGAAACAAATTGCAGCAATTGCTTGCTTGCAGTATTAACCTCCACTCCTACCGAGTTCACACAACTTACAACTGTGTCTTCAAGCGATTTTTGCAATTGAGTTTGATTAACATCATGCTGATATTGACCAACACCAATTGATTTCGGGTCAATTTTTACAAGCTCAGCCAAAGGATCCATCAAACGTCTTCCAATCGAAACCGCACCTCTCACAGTTACATCATATTCAGGAAATTCCTCACGTGCAATTGTTGAAGCCGAATAAACCGAAGCTCCACTTTCATTCACCATCACAGCAACAATATCTTTATCGAAACGAATTTTGCGAATCATTGCTTCTGTTTCTCTTCCGGCAGTACCGTTTCCAATTGCGATTGCTTCAATTTTATAAGCATTTACCAAGCTTAAAATTTTATGTAAAGCCTGCTTTCTTTCACTTTGTGGTGGATGAGGATATATATTTTCGTTATGAAGAAGATTTCCTTGTTTATCAAGGCAAACAATTTTACAACCTGACCTAAACCCGGGGTCAATTGCAAGAACATTTTTTTGACCTAAAGGCGGAGCTAAAAGTAATTGTCGAACATTTTCCACAAAAACTTCAATGGCTTTTAAATCTGCCTTTTCTTTTGCTAGTGCCCTGATTTCATTTTCCAGTGAAGGTTCGAGCAATCTTTTATAAGCATCAGCAATTGCCAATTCCACCTGATTCGATGATTCATTATCTCCATTTAGAAAAATATCATTGAGAATATCAATTGCTTTTTCGCTTGAAGGACAAGTTGAGACTTTAAGAAAGCCTTCGTTTTCTCCACGAAATATTGCTAAAACTCTATGTGAAGGAGCTTTTTTTAGTGACTCTTCCAGTTTAAAATAATTCTTATATTTTTCTCCCTCTTCTTCTTTTCCCTTAACAACTTTGGCACTTAAAATTGCTTCTTGTTCAAATAAACTTCTTATTCGTTTTCTGGCAAACTGGTTTTCATTAATCCATTCAGCAATAATATCTCTTGCACCTGCCAAAGCTTCTTCTATTGAATTTACTTCTTTGCTTTCATCTACATATTTGGCAGCATATTGCTCAATATCATTATATTTTTGAGACATTAAAATCTTTGCCAAAGGCTCCAAACCTTTTGCTTTTGCAATGGTTGCACGGGTTTTTCTTTTTGGTTTATAAGGGAGATAAATATCTTCAAGTTCAGAAATTACCAAGGCATTTTTTAACTGCTCATGAAGTTCGTCAGTAAGCAATCCCTGTTCATCAATTGATTCGATAATTGCATCACGTCTTTTATCAAGAGCAATTAACTGTTCGTTTCTGTCCCTGATATTTGCAATTTGAACCTCATCCAAACTTCCTGTTGCTTCTTTTCTGTATCTCGAAATAAATGGAATAGTGGCTCCATCATTTAAAAGCTGAATTGTGCTTCCAACCTGTGTTTTAGAAAGTCCAAGTTCTTTGGCAATTTTAATAATATAATCGTGTCGCATTTGGAAATGTTTTGGGCAAATTTAGGAAATAATATTGTTTAGAAATTTATTTAGTGATGATAGAATTAATAAAGGTCAAAAAAAAACCGCCCCGAAAATATCAAGGCGGTTTTTCTGTTTTTATCCGTTTTGTGATTGAAGTTTATTGGAGAATTATCTTTTCTGTTTTAACAAAATCTTTGTTTTCGAGTTTTATCAGGTAAATGCCTTTTATTTTTGATGATAACTTAAATATAACATTAAACAATTTGTATTGAATTGTTGAATTTCTTTATCAACTATGAATAAGTTGTTTTACGTTTTCTATTAATCTTACCAAATCTTAATCTTTTGATTCAACAGCATTTTCAGGCATTTTAAATTCATCACCATTAAGTTTTACTTTTTCGATAGATTTTGTATACCAATAAAATGTTTCTTCTTTTGTTTCTGCTATTATTTCCAAAGGAATACCCTCTGCAAATTGAAAAATAAAGTTTTTATTAAGAAGTCCTGACCCAAGTTCTGGGGAGTACCATACAATATACTTTTTCCCTATTGTTTCAATAACTACTTGATTGCATAATTTATCAAGGATCAACTTTGTATCACGGTGTTTTTTAACCTTTTTAATATTAAATTCCTTTCGTGCTTCTGAATCAGAACTATATTTTGATTTCAAATATATTATATCTCCGAATCCTTTATCCATTATATTATAGACCAATGAACTATCAGATTTTGAAATAGTAGAAATCCTTACACCTGCAATGGTATGAGTTGTTTTTGCAATATTTTCAGAAATTAAAATTATCTTTTCTGACAATATAGAGTTATCACCATTGTTATCAATTATATATCTTTCCTGAACAATTCTAATAGCTGAATCATTTTGAGCATAAGAATTAGAACATAGAAGAATTAAATTCAATATCATTAATATTTCTTTTTTCATCATATTTAATTTTAATAACCGAAGTCCCTAGTTTTGGAATAACTTAATTCCAGTTTTAGGAAAACTCCGGTTTATTTTTAAATCTGTTTTAATATTAAATGCAATATATGAAATAAATTAAAACTATTTCAGATATTACCAGTTTTCAGGTGGGATCCAAACTCCAAATGAATCTCTAATTGCCATGCTCAATGCCATTTTTTCACATAGTCCATTACTCCAACCTGCATCCTGACATTCATAATATACATAGATAAATGTTTGAACATCACAACGTATTGCTTCTTCGAGTTCTTCATCTGTATATGCTTTACATTCATCAGAGTGCACATCCCATTCACTACTATTTGTAAAAGCTACACTCCAATAATCAAAGCTATATTTCATTATTGATAAGCCAGCCTTTAGTGAGAGTTTCTCAGATTCATTTAGGTTTTCATCAACGCTTATTTCACAAACAAAATCTGAAATCATTGTTTTAAAAGTATTTTCATCTTCAACTTCTTCCATTATGTCCTCATAGTCATCAAGATATACGGCAACATAAGAAGATATTGAAAACTCATTTGTTAGATGATCAGATAGTTCAGGAAAATCATCAAAAAATGGACGATTTTCCATTAATTCTTCAACATGATTCCAAACAGCAGATACTGAAACTCCAAAATGATTATCCAATAGCTCAGAAAAAATAATTGAAAAATCCATATCACCAGCCATTGGAAAATCTTCATCTTCTGATAATAAATCCAATCCCATATTATGCAATATGCCGAAAGAATCGACATGGGCTATCGGAATTTGTCTTTTAGTGCTAACTGGAAATTCATCAACAGTTACATTAGGTTTATTGCATGCAATGCTGATAATTATCAACACTATGATAAAACTACAATATTTTAAATCTTTCATATTTTTATTTTTAGTTTACAAATTAGTTTTCTTTTTATACTCCTTTCAACTCCCAGCAAATAATAATTTTTTGAGTGGAGTTTATAAGTACTCACCTTTGCAAAAGTGCGGAACAAATTCATTTAACTAAATATCAAAATTTGGTTTATTCTTATTTAAAATTTTCCAAAAAATATTCGGTGATTGGTTAATATCATCTTACTTAAATTTGAAAAATTTATTGAATAAACTCTAATTTATGTAAAACCCATTTGGGGGTATAACTTTAAAAACTTTTGAAAATATTGAAATGTACTTGTTTTGCAGATAGATAGATAGATAGATAGATAGATAGATAGATAGATAGATAGATAGAGTGTTTTGAATGATGTAATGATGAAATGCAAACATTACCGGCAAAATGCTTAGCCAAATTAGTATTATTGAAAAGTTTGCAATCATTTGTGTTTATTTTTTATTATACAAAGATAACATAAAAATCTCCTTTGTCAATCCCTGAAAACAGGTATTTTCCTATACCTGTTTTCAGGTAGTAATTTTTAAAAATTTGGCTTAAAAGCTAGTAAATCAGAAATATTACGATTTTTTGAATTTAGGGTTATTGTTACTCCAAAACCACTTCCCCCAATCAAACAACTTCATCATTCTTTATTCAGTGTTCGATATTCGTTATTCATTTTATTTACTACATACTGCCAATTACCTATTATTATTTACAACCTACTCCAAAACCACTTTCCCCACCCTCACAAATTCCTCATTCCACATCCTTACAAAATAAACCCCCTTAGGATAAGTTGACAAATCCAATTCAACAATTTTTTTATGAACAACTTGGCTATGAATTTTTTGTCCTTGAATATTATAAACTGAGATATTAAAATCTTTATTTATACCGTAAGTTATTATTTTGAAAATGCCTTTTGTTGGATTTGGAAAAATTGAAATTTTACTGTTTTGCACAACTTCATTTATTCCAGCCGTGCCTTTAATAAGCAAAATAGTATCGCTTGCGGTGCAGCCATTGGTATCAATTATATCTACAAAAATTTGATAAGTATTAACACCAAGATTTGCCCCGTTTAGTGTTATTGTTTGAGTTGTATCGCCTGTTGACCATTGATAGGATGAATGGTTTGCTCCTGCATCTAAAACCAAAATCGTTGAATCATTTATTGTAGTATCCTGCCCAAGATTTACTGTTGGCAAAGCATAAATATTAATTATTTGTATTGCCGTATCTCTCATGCCATAATGCAAGCACATTGCTTTGACTGTATAACTGCCCGGAGTACTAAATAAATGCTTTGGAGCATAAAGCGATGAATAATTTGTATTAATATTTGCAGTATCTCCAAAATCCCAAAAAACTGTGCTTACACTATCCGATAAAGTGAAATTTACACTATCGCCTAAACAAACATTTGTATAATTAAACTCTATTGGTGGTAATAAATAAGATGATACGAAATAAGGTAAACCATTACCTATATGACCATTGCCAAGAAATACACCATTATCATTATAATTACAAGCAGTTCCAAGTGCATTTGGATTGTTAATAACGCCGACATATTGGTCATTAACAGGATTTGAGTTATAATGTCTTTCTACATATATTTTTCCATCTAAACCTAATTGCATATAACCAAAATTTCGACCTGATGTTGAATATTCAATAATTGTTTTTGAACTAATTATAGCAGAATCGGAACCTGCATCCAAATTAAATTGATATATTGCTGAATTTCCGGCATAAAAATTAGCTACATAAAGTTTTTTACTATCCGGTGAAAATGCAGTATAAGCATAATCATCATAATTTTCTTTTGGTATAATAAGCTGATTACTAATAACTCCTGTTGTTGAATTAAAATCAAATAATTCCAAACGAATAGTATCAATCAAATAATTTAAAAAATAAGAAGTTACAGCAAGTTTTTTTCCATCAGGACTTATAGAGATAATGCCTTTACTTTTCTCATAATTTGTATATATTTGTCCAATATTTGAAATAACGGGAATTATTGAATCAACAGTATTACCGCAAAAAGAATATGCACAAAAAGCATTGGAGTATCTTTTATGAAGTATAAGCCAGTAACATTCACCATTAGAATGTTTAACAACTCCCATTTTAGCTGTTGACGAACTCATAAAGGGTATATTTTTTAATATAACATCTCCTTTTCCTGTATCGGCAGATAAAGAAATGATTGAATAATAAGCTATTGTATCAGTATTCTGTCCTGAAACAAAATGATAATATAATGTTGAATCTCCCGGCTTCGGTAAAATAATATTTGGCATTCCAACATGGAGAACACTAGATTGAATAAATCCCCCTTTTAATCCAAAACCATTGGGCATTTGTTGATGGTTTTTATTAAAAACATGATAGCCATCACTATAAAATAAAAGATTTCCATAATAATCGGACATAATTGAACTAAATCCCATATCCGAATGATTAATTGCTCCGTTAGTATCGTTAACAGGAGAAAAATTTGAAAAATCCAAGCCTGCATTTCGTAAAAAATACCAATGATTAGTGTATTTTGAATAATGCTGGGAAAAGGCGGTAGTGCTTAAAAATATTATTAGAATTAGTGGT
>JAIPBB010000184.1 GCA_021739805.1 Saprospiraceae bacterium
AATAGAAAGAACCAATGCTTGGTTAGATGCTTTTAAGGCTATTTTAGTTCGTTTTGAAACCAACAAAACTCATTGGAAAGCATTAAATTTACTGGCTTTTTGCGTCATTTTATTACGTCAACTTTAAACAACTTCTATAAGTGTTTTTGTGAAAAATACATTTTATAATACAGAAATTTAAGCTTTATAATGGACAAGATTGACAGCAGAAAGAATATAATAATAAAAGGAGCAAGGGTTCATAATCTTAAAAATCTTGATGTTGTTATTCCTCGTAATAAACTAATAGTTATAACAGGTTTGTCTGGTTCAGGGAAGTCATCACTTGCTTTTGATACACTCTATGCCGATGGTCAAAGAAGATATGTTGAAAGCCTTAGTTCTTATGCCCGTCAGTTTCTTGGCAGAATGTCGAAACCCGAGGTTGATTATATAAAAGGAATTTCTCCTGCAATTGCAATTCAGCAAAAAGTAAATACAAGAAATCCACGCTCAACTGTTGGAACTTCAACCGAAATTTATGAATATTTAAAACTTCTTTTTGCCAGAATCGGAAATACCTATTCTCCTATATCCGGAGAAATTGTTAAAAGAGATACTGTTACCGATGTAGTGAATTTCATTTATTCATTAAAAAATGAGACACGTCTTTTAATAAATTCTCCACTTTTACAAAAAGCAGATAGAAGTTTAAAGGAACAACTTAGTATCTTGCTTCAACAGGGATTTTCCAGGATAAAAGTTAATGGAGATATTCTAAGAATTGATGATTTTATTAAAGATTTAGATGAAAAGAAAAAGTATAAGAATGTTCAAATCGTAATTGACAGAATTGTTACAAACAATATTAGTGATGAGCAAAGATCAAGAATAGCTGATTCAGTGCAAACAGCTTATTACGAAGGTCAGGGGACATGTTTAATTGAATTACTCGATGAAAATAAAAGTCATAGTTTTTCAAATAATTTTGAATTAGATGGAATTGTATTCGAAGAGCCATCAGTAAATTTATTTAGTTTTAACAACCCTTTTGGTGCATGTAAAAAGTGTGAAGGCTTTGGAAGTGTGATAGGAATTGATCCCGACCTTGTGATTCCTGATAAAAGCCTTTCGATTTATGAAGAAGCTGTTGCCTGTTGGAAAGGTGAAAAAATGAGTGAATGGAAAGACACACTTGTTTTAAATGCTTATAAATTTGATTTTCCGGTTCATAAACCATATTTCGAACTCACCGAAGAACAAAAAAAATTATTATGGACTGGAAATAAATATTTTGCCGGATTAAATGAGTTTTTTGAACATATTGAGCATCAATCTTATAAAATCCAATATAGGGTTATGCTTTCAAGATATAGGGGGAAAACAATTTGCCCTGATTGCAAAGGAACAAGATTAAGAAAAGATGCTGCTTATGTAAAAGTTGCGGGTAAATCAATCACAGATTTTGTTCTTATGCCTGTGCATGAATTATTGTCATTTTTAAAGGATATTAAATTAAATGATTTTGATAAAGAAGTTTCAAAACGATTATTAATCGAAATTATAAACCGTCTTCAGTTTCTTGAGAATGTTGGTTTGGGTTATCTCACACTAAATCGATTATCATCAACACTTTCTGGTGGTGAATCCCAAAGAATAAATCTTTCAACATCTTTGGGAAGCAGTCTTGTGGGTTCACTTTACATTCTTGATGAGCCAAGTATTGGGCTTCATCCGAGAGATACTTTCAAACTGATTAAAGTTTTAACTCAGCTTCGGGATTTAGGAAATACGGTTATAGTTGTTGAGCATGATGAGGATATTATTAAAGCCGCTGAACAGATTATCGACATTGGTCCTATGGCAGGAATTCATGGTGGTGAATTGGTTTTTCAAGGGACTTATGATGATATTTTGAAAGATGACACAAGTTTAACTGCAAAGTATATCAGTGGGAAAATGAAAATTCAAATTCCCGAAAGCCGCAAACAATGGCGGGAATATATTGAAGTGATAGGTGCCAGAGAAAATAATCTTAAAGGTGTAAATGTGAAATTTCCTTTAAATATAATGACGGTTGTTACAGGTGTTAGTGGTTCGGGGAAAACATCCCTTGTGAAAACTGTTTTTACTTCTGCACTTAGAAAGTACTTTGGTTCTTTTGGCGACAGAACCGGAAAATATGATAAGCTAGATGGAAACATACGTGCAATAGAGCAAATCGAATTGGTTGACCAAAATCCTATTGGTCGTTCTTCTCGTTCAAATCCTGTTACTTATATTAAAGCTTATGATGACATTAGGTCATTGTTTGCATCTCAAAAACTGGCAAAAAACCGTGGATATAAACCCGGCTTTTTCTCTTTTAATGTTGAAGGTGGAAGATGCGAAGAATGCCAGGGCGATGGTCAGGTGAAAATCGAAATGCAGTTTATGGCCGACATTTATTTGAAGTGCGAAAGCTGTGGTGGAAAACGTTTCAAAGAAGAGGTTCTTGATGTAACTTATTGTGGAAAAAATATTAGTGAAATTTTAGATTTAACAATTAGTGAAGCAATTGAATTTTTCGATTCCATTCCACAAAAAAGCAATAATGAAAAGAAATTAATAGCCAAATTAAAAACCCTGGACGATGTGGGATTGGGCTATGTTCACATGGGACAGCCTTCAAGCACATTATCTGGTGGCGAAGCACAGAGAGTAAAACTTGCTTATTTTCTCTCCCGTGGAAGCAATGAAAAAAGGACATTATTCGTTTTTGATGAGCCAACAACAGGTCTTCATTTTCATGATATAAATAAACTGCTTGCAGCTTTTAAAGCACTTTTGAAAAACGGACATTCAATAATTATTATTGAACATAATCAGGAAATAATTAAATGTGCAGATTGGGTTATCGACCTTGGACCGGATGGAGGAGAAAAAGGCGGATATATTGTTTTTGAAGGAACTCCTGAAGAGCTTGTTAAATGCAAGGAATCTGTAACGGGGAAATATTTGGCTGAGAAGCTTGTTTAAATAGTCAGAAGACGGAAGACCGAAGTCGGAAGTGTATGGAGTTTGATTTCTAATAGGCATTATAGTAATATTGAGTGGCTTGAGTCTTGAAGATGTATTAAAATATATCTAAAAAATCTTACAAATTAAATTTCAATTAAAAATTGTATCTTTGACTAAAATCGCAAAACAATGAATCTGGAAACTCGAAAACTATCTTTTATTCAGGAATTTATTCGAATTCAAAATGAAGAAATAGTAATTGAATTGTAAAATTGATTCTCTCAAGTTCACTCCTTCACCCCTTCTCAAGCTCTCAATTGCCTACTACCTACTACCTACTTTTCTCCTTAGCCTAAGCCTAAGCCTTAGCCTTTTTAAACCGCCATACACCAAACCACCAAATTCCACGTTAACTATTTTGTTAAATTTCTATAAACTTTAATATCTTTGTTTTGTTAATAAAGAAAAAAAACATGATATATAGAAGTAAAGCTCCTTTACGATTAGGACTTGCTGGTGGTGGTACAGATGTAGCTCCATATTCAGATATTTATGGTGGTGCTATTTTGAATGTTACTATCAGTATGTATGCCTATGCAACCATAAAACCACTAAAAAACGGTAAAATTATTTTTCATGCAATTGATAAAGGCGAAAGATTTGAATTTGATTCAGTTGAAGAGCTTTTAATCAATGGTGAATTAGACCTTCACAGGGGAATTTATAACAGAGTTGTAAAAGATTTTGTTAAGAAAGCACTTTCTTTTGAGCTTACAACTTATGTTGATGCTCCTCCAGGCTCGGGTTTGGGAACATCTTCAACTTTGGTTGTTGCAATTTTAGGTGCTTTCACCGAATGGCTTAAACTTCCTCTCGGTGAATATGATTTGGCTCATCTTGCTTATGATATCGAAAGAGTTGACCTAAATATGGCAGGCGGAAAACAAGACCAATACGCAGCCACTTTTGGTGGTGTGAATTTTATGGAGTTTTATGATAACGATAAAGTCATTGTAAATCCACTGAGAATTCGCCAGACTTACTTAAATGAACTTGCCTACAATCTCGTTTTATATTATACTGAAACAAGTCGTTTGTCTTCTACAATTATTGAAAATCAACAAAAAAATGTAAATGCTAAAAATGTGAAATCATTAGAAGCAATGCATAAACTTAAAGAGCAGTCGATAATGATGAAAGAAGCATTGCTCAAAGGCGATATTCATAAAGTTGGTGAAATACTGGATTTTGGTTGGAGATACAAAAAGGAAATGGCGGAGGGAATAACCAATCCTTTGATTGATGATATTTACGAAACCGCTATAAAAAATGGTGCGACAGGTGGAAAAATTTCCGGTGCCGGTGGGGGAGGATTCATTTTCTTTTACTGTCCTAACAACACTCGTTCGAATGTGATTGAAGCTCTTGAGAAATTTGGCGGGCATGTAAAAAGATATGATTTTACGGATAAGGGTTTGTTTACCTGGACTTTCTAGATTTTCAAGATTAATTCAATTATTTCTTTGTGAATCTTTGTGTAATCTCTGAGCAGCTTTGTGGAATAGCTATAACACAAAGAACCACAGAGATGCATAAAGTAACACAGAGAAAAAAACTCTAGGCACTCCAAACTCTAGACACTTTAGGCACTTAATAATAAATAGTACTTTTGCCAAAATTTCAAAAAAAGTAAATAAATCAGACTAAGCTAAAATTTTAAATATGCGTTTCTACCCAATTGACTATGATGAACCTTTGTTTCGTCCACCAAGTGAAGGTAATTCTTCAATTATTCAAATTACTCTTGGCTGTTCGTGGAATAATTGTGCATTTTGTGAAATGTATTCTACTAAAAAATTCAAAGTAAGAAAAGAGGAAGATGTTTTTAAAGATATTGAAACACTTGCCCGGATAAATCCACAATCACGTAAAGTATTTCTGGCAGATGGTAATGCAATGGTTTTGTCAACAAATAAACTTTTAAAGATTTTAGAAAAAGTTAAATCCAGCTTTCCGAAGGTAAATCGAATTTCAGCTTATGCTTTGCCCGGAGATATAATTCCAAAGTCAGAACAAGAATTAAAAGAATTAAGAGATGCAGGACTTAAATTAATTTATGTTGGTATTGAATCAGGTGATGATGAACTGTTGAAAGTGGTAAATAAAGGAGAAACTTTCAAGTCAACAGTTGAAGGGTTAAATAAATCAAAACTTGCCGGAATTGAAAGTTCTGTGATGATATTAACCGGTTTAGGTGGAAAACAATACTCTAAACAACATGCAATAAATTCAGCGAAAGTTTTAAATGAAACTCAACCGCATTTTGCATCAACTTTGGTTTTAAGTTTTCCTTTTGGAGAAGAACATTATCGTAAGAAATTTAATGGGAATTTTGTTTCAATGTCAACTCTTGATTTAATTAAAGAAATGGAAGTTTTTCTTAAGCATACCGAATTGGAAAGTACAATTTTCAGGAGTGACCATGCCTCGAATTATTTGGTGTTAAAAGGAATTCTTTCAAAAGATAAAGATAGCTTTTTGGAACAAATACGTTTTGCAATAAAAAATCCCGAACTAGCAGGATTAAGACCTGAATGGTTAAGAGGGCTTTGAAATATTTAATTTCAAAGCCCTCTATAAAACTTCTCCCTAATTAAATTTTACTCCTTAACTATTTTTATCCCTTTACTGAAATTTTGATTTTGTTTAATTGACAATATATAATATCCTGTTGTTAAATTGATTTGGTCAGAGTAAGTATAACTGTTTCTGCCTTCTGACGGTTGATATATATCTTTATACACAATTTGCCCTCTTATATTGTATAAATAAACTTCGACAGGTTCCGGGTTTTCAGTGTCAAATTCTATTGAAAATTCACTTTTGAATGGATTTGGTCCAACTGATGTAATACTTAATTGACTTTCAACAGCAGCAGAACCAATGTTCACAGCAACAGGAGGAAAATATTCAAACTTTCCATCATAATCTGTTTGTTTTAGCCTGTAATAATAAGTGTTCGTTAATGGTTCTTTATCTTCATAAGTATAGTTTAAGATTGAATTACTATTTCCTGCACCTATAACTTTACCGATTATTTCGTAGTTTTTTGCATCTATTGACCTTTCAATAGTGAAAAAATCATTATTAGTTTCTGTTGCTGTTTTCCATGACAAATCAACAGTTTTTCCATTATAATTTGCATCAAAGCTTAGTAATTCAATAGGAAGTCCACCAGTGCCTTCCCCGGCAGTCCAATCAGAAAAATGATTTATAAAAGTAACAGTAATTGTATTATTAACAACATCAACTACACCACCTTGTGGATGCCAACTATTGTCATACCATGAGAATAAGGCTAATGAAGCTTCATTCAAACCATTAAGTTCGCTATCGTTATAGTAGAAAACCATATCAACATTATCGGGTTGAGTTGTAGGTTCGATTTCAACATAACGCTTTATGGTAGTAGTTCCGTTTGGAGTGTGTGGATGCTGTTTTCCTCTTTTAACTTTTACTTTTGTGTTTCCCGGATGGGATGAGCCTTTTGATTTTATTTTAATAGCTGCCTCAAGTCCATTTCCTCCAAAGCTGGTATAATTTGATGATGCTGTAACAACAATAATTGGTGGTATGTCAGAAAAATTTCCTGCACCCGGACTTGAGACCGAGCTACTAACCTCTTTCCAATGATTATCAACATCAGTTCCATCGGCTAAAACATCAGTTCTTTCGTAGTTTTCGTCATCCATTAAATCTAATAAACTTCCAGCATTATCAATTATTGTAGAATCTGATATTAGTTCAACAAAACGATCCTTTTTTAAATCCCAACCGGTTGGAGCTTGAATGTCGTAAGTTAATGCAGAAGTTGGTTCATTATTTTTGTTTCTAATTGCAATTACACAAAAACTATCCGGTAATAATGTTCCGGTTAATTGTAAAGTAGCTCCTATTTGATTTTTATTGTTTTTCTTGTTTTCAAAAAGTTTTAAATAACAATTGGATAAATCAATAGTTGAAGCAGAAAGATTGTAAAGTTCAATAAATTCATCTTTCTTTTCGCCATTATGCCCGTTAGCTGCGTATTCTGAAATTAATAGCTGACTTGCTGTTGGATTTGTAATAATCAGCTCACTTAGTGTTGAATTTTGATTATTATAAGCAGTAGCAATCCAATCTGCCGATTGTGAAACATTGCAAAAATGAACTTCATCAATAGCTCCATCAAAAAATTTCTGTCCACCATTATCTGAACCAATTGAAACAGCTTCATTATTGAGTTTAATAGTACCTGATACTGATACAGAGTTCTTTAATTGACCATCAATATATAATTTTAAAGAGCTTCCATCAAAAGTCATTACAATATTATACCATCTGCCATAATCAGGGATGCCTTCTCCCCAATCTATTCTGTAATTTCCTGTTGTAGTAATAACTCCGACTTTCCAACCATTCCATTTATCTTGGTCTATTGTCCAACCGCTATTCCAGGTCTCCTTTTCAACAATTTTTGCAGTTAAATTATCATCAGTTCTAACCCATGCAGAAACAGTAATTTGATTCGCAAGATGAAGATTTGCAGTTTCTGGTATTTGTATGTAATCATTAGTGCCATCAAAATTTCTACATAAACCAATTTTTCCGGTATCGGAACTTGAACCATGATTTATTCCATTGTTTGAATTTGAAGTTGCATCATTAAAATTATTTTCCAGGTTCCAAACTCCATTATAGCTTGAATTCCATGTTGAATTCGTTGAAGGATTGGAAGTAATACCGGATTTTCCATAATACATCCTAATTATTGTATTCGATGATGCTGAAAGTAGAGGGATTTTCACCCATGCAGATAAAGCACCTGTTGAGCCATCATATGATATTAATTGATGTGATAAAATAAGTGAACCATCGCTATTTGTAAATTCAATATCGTATCCATTGTTGTTTTTTATACTTCCTCCGTTTGAAGTTGTTTTTAAATATGTCTCGTTTAACTCTATAAGTACCGGGAAATCTATTAAATTCGTTGAGTCACCAATTTTTGTGTGGTCAATTGATATTGTTTGATAATTATCATAAGCCGTTGGGCTTGCAATTGCATCTTTACTAATTCCCAGATTATTGATTATGAAAACGCTTATGAAAACCATTACTGCTAATACTGATGTAATGGCAATGTATTTTACCAAGCTTGTTTTTAATTTGGTAGAAGGTTTTGGAGCTAATTTCATTTGTGATTTCATAAGTTAATAATTTTTTAAGCTTCTGTTGCGTAATTCTGTTATTTTTATTGTTTAATTACTTTCATTCCTTTGCTAAATAAATTGCTTTGTTTCATCGACAAAATATAGTATCCCGGTGATAAGACAATATTGTCAGTATAAGTATATTTGTTTGTACCTTCTTGAGGTTGATATATGTCTTTATACACAATTTGTCCTCTTATATTATAAAGATAAACTTCGAGTGCTTCCGAGCTTTGTGTTTCAAATTCAATATTAAAAGTGCTGCTAAATGGATTTGGACCAATTGAATTAATAATTATTTGATTATCAACAACCGCAGATACTCCAATATTTACTGCAACAGGAGGAAAATATTCAAACTTTCCATCATAATCTGTTTGTTTTAGCCTGTAATAACAAGTGTTGGTTAATGGTTCTTTATCTTCATAAGTATAGTTTAAGATTGAATTACTATTTCCTGCACCTATAACTTTACCGATTATTTCGTAGTTTTTTGCATCTAATGACCTTTCAATAGTGAAAAAATCATTATTAGTTTCTGTTGCTGTTTTCCATGACAAATCAACAGTTTTTCCATTATAATTTGCATCAAAGCTTAGTAATTCAATAGGAAGTGTACCGCCACCATCAATATTGCTGCCAATTGCAAATTCCACTCTGTCAGTAAATGGGTAATAAATGATTGATTTGGAGTTTGTGTCAATAACTGAGTTTTGTTCTTCCCAATCTGCATTTTCATTAGAATTTCTGCTAATAATTACATAATCTCCTGTTGAAGTCGATTTTGATGATATTGTTAATGGATTGCCATTATAATAATATTTTATTCTAAAATTAATGCTTTGGTTCGAGACTATATATACACCCCAACTTCTGTTTTTGATTATACTGCTACTTCCATTTATTATAGTATTGAAATTTAATACAGTATCAAGATAATACATTTGAACAGCATCAGGTGCAAGATTAAAACTATCAATAACTACACTATCGCCATTAGGATGTATTATAGTATATGAATTGTTTGAAGAAGAGTATATGGGTAAACTACTATCGCCAATAGGAGCACCTGAATATACCCAATTTGCTCCATAGATTACACCATTGAAATTATTTGATGAATTGTCGAATAAAGTTGTACCATTGTTTTCGTTAAAATTCCAATAGCCAACTAAATTTGCGTCTAAAGTGCTGGGATTTTGACACATCAATTCTCTGACTTCTGAAGCATTTAGGCATTTATTCCATATCGTTACTTCATCAATAACACCTTTAAACCTTCTGTTATTATTTCCATAGTTAACAGCCCATTGCCCAATATTTAAAGCGAAATTACTATTAGTAACAATATTGCCGGTTTTGCCAACAGAAGTTTCCATAATGCCGTTTACATAGAGGTATATATTACTTCCATCATAGAGTCCTGCTAAATGATACCATTTTCCTTTTTCAGGCTGGGTAGTACTTGTGATATATCTTCTTCCTGAAGTTGTTTCAATTGCAAATTCAAATCTTGAATTATCTGAATTATGTTGAAACCAGAATTGTCCATTGTCTCCTTTAATAGTGGAGTTTACAGATACCATATTTGCCCATTTATTTCCAGTAGATGGTAAAGTGTCCCATTTAATCCAAGCTGTTACTGCTAATTGATTGGTGAAATTAAAATTGTTATTTCCTAGTTCAACTCTATCATCTATGCCATCAAATTTCAAAGATGTATTAATGATTTCACTCTTAGAATTGTTTGCATAACTTGTTTTAGTTGACCCAAAATAGTTTGCTAAAAAAATGCTTATAAACACAATAATAGCTATTGCACTAGCAACAGCTACATACTTTATCAGGCTTATTTTAAGATTTACTGACATTTTTGGTTTTATCACGTTTTGCATATTCATTGTTCAGTGTTTTAAAATGGTTTTCTAAATATTAATCTTAATATGTTTTTTTTTTGACCGGAAAGCTTAAGAGTGCTGTAAGAATTTAATTTCTACCCCCCCCTAAAGAATCCTTAAATTACTTCTAAAATATTTTATTGTTTAATTACTTTCATTCCTTTGCTGAATAAATTGCTTTGTTTCATCGACAAAATATAGTATCCCGGTGATAAGCCAATATTGTCAGTATAAGTATATTTGTTTGTACCTTCTTGAGGTTGATATACGTCTTTATACACTATTTGTCCTCTTATATTATAAAGATAAACTTCGAGTGCTTCCGGGCTTTGTGTTTCAAATTCAACATTAAAAGTGCTGCTAAATGGATTTGGACCAATTGAATTAATAATTATTTGATTATCAACAACCGCAGATACTCCAATATTTACTGCAACAGGAGGAAAATATTCAAACTTTCCATCATAATCTGTTTGTTTTAGCCT
>JAIPBB010000185.1 GCA_021739805.1 Saprospiraceae bacterium
ATTGACTTCTTAGTTCCATTATGTCAGTTTGACTGATAGCATCATCCACTTCAAGTTGAAGCTTGTATTCAGCTTGGAGTTGAGAGTTTACTTTTAGTTCATCTTCGAAGTCATTTAGTGATTTCCCACTTAATTCACCATTAATATACTGCTCAATTTTTTTTGTTAATTTTTTCATCTTTCTAAATTTTTGAAGTTTGGGTCGCTTTTAATTTTGTTTAATAATATTTCTTTGCATTTGTATTTACGCTTTTTAGCATACTTTTCATTCTTATAACCCATTTCATCCGCAATTTCCTTAAGAGGAATTTTTTTTAGAAACATTTGTAGAACTTTTTGACAATCATCTCCCAATTCTTTGAAATATAATTGATACAATTTATATCGCTCCGTAATTGTTTTTTCTTCTATAATGTCCTCGTCAATCTCCATACTTTCTTCTTTAAATTCAATTTTGAATTTAAATTTTCTTCTATTTCTAAGCTGCTTTAACCATAAAAGTTTGCAAACTGCGAATAAATAAGATATAAAAGAACTGCTTAACTCTAAACTATTATTTTTTAGTTTACTATAGATGATTATTGTTGCATCTTGAAATATATCTTGAGCATCATCATCGGTCCCACTATTTTCTTTGACAAAGAATTCAATCTGTGCATAAAACTTATCATAGATAAATTGAAGTATCGTATTATCTTTTAAAAGAATTCCTTCTATTATTTCTTCGTCTGAATAATGTTTCACTCTTTGTATATTAATTCCAGTTTTGTTAAAAGGTAACCCCAAAAATTGAAAAAGTTTTAAACTTTTTTTAAAAACCTTTATAGAGTAGTTTTTTACGGCAGTAAATATACTATTTCTAGATGAAAAAAATCAAGTTTAAAGGATATGTTTCTTGAAGAATAGAATTTAAATAGCAATGAATTGTTGTCGTATAATTATATTCTACATTGTTAATTAATTTCTTTTGCCAATAGATTGAAAGATACTCATTTAGGAAATAGTAAAAAATCTACAGATTAATGTGAGTTTGGAAGTTGAATTTAGAAATATGAGAAATCACCTGATTTAATTAATTGCGAATTTGTAAAAAATTAAAATATCACTAGAATTCTTAGTTTTATTGTTTTAGTAATTTTTCTAATCTTTCTTGAAATATAAATAACGATTTAAGATTGCCGGAAGTTTTCATTCGAATAATTGCTCCCTCCCAACTGAAAATTATAAATTCTGCCAGGCGTTTAATGTTTTCTTTAGGGTTTAGTTCACCATTAATTTGGGCTTCTTCAAGTTGAGCAATGTGGACTTCCCTAATACTTAAAAACACTCGATTTGCTGCAACTTTAATTTTTCTATATTCACTTCCAACCTCCTGGCCAATTTTACTGGCAAATGCTTCATAAGGGAATTTAGAAGTTTCACTATAATTGCATATCATACTGTTATAAAGTTTTAAAATTCTTTCAATCGGACTAATAGATTTATCAATTAAAGTTTTATTAAGACTTTTTATGATTTGATTTGAATGGTAATTCAAAACTTCGATTGCAAATTGCTCTTTATTTTCGAATAAATTATAAAAAGAACCTTTGGGAATACTAGCTTTTTTAATAATTTCGTTTATAGATGTGCCATTATATCCATTATTGTTGAATAATAAATACCCGATTTTAATTATTTTATCTTTTTTATCATTCTTCTTCATGCGAGAATTTTGGAGGTAGTAAACTGAATGTTAATTAATTCCGGAATCTTATTTATCCTTGTTTTCAAATGTTATGATACTTTCAACACTAATTGGCCATGTTAATCCTTGAGTAGAAATCTCTCCTGAAAAACTTTGAACCATTTTTCCACCTAAAATCCAACCAGTTGATTCATCAATTTCTAAACTACCTTTTTGGTTTCCCTTAACATCATAAATTAGGTCAGATAAATCACTATTTTTAGAATCATCTTTTTCACTATTTATTTCAGAATTTACATCAAGGGTTGCTATTCCACCTTGACGATTAGCCAACTCCCATGTGTTTTTCATAATCAAAGGAAATTGTTTTGATAGATTAACTTCTTTTGTCCAGATATCCCCAATACTTACAGGCTTATCCGGGAAAATTGCAAGCATTTGCTCCATAGTTTGTTTGATGGCTTTATTGCCATATTCTTTCTCCATTTTGCTTTGCAATTGGGCAAGTTGTGCACCTTCAAAAAGCTCGAAATTATTTATCATATCAGTAAGAATCTCAGTTACTCCATCAACTTCTATAACTTTTCCATCAGGAGAAATTTTCATAGTAAAAGATTTATCAACAAGAGCACTAAAACCTTTTGCTAACAATGGAATTTCTTCGGGTGGATTTTTTGAGTCATATTCAGTTTCTCCAAGAATACCACTAGATTGTTTGTAGTATATATGATTGTAAGTAACAGTTACTAATGCAATTTTGCTTTCATCAATACTTTCAACTGTAAAAGTATATCCCATCCCAATTGTTTGACTTATGTCTTGAGTTTGACCCATGATTTTTTGAGATATATTTTGTTCAACTATAGTTTTAATATAATAGGATTTTCCATTTTGCAGATTAAGTCCTAAAGTGATTTTCTCTCCTGTTGCACATGAAATTATCAATATAGCTGCAAGGATTATTGTTGTAATAATTATTGGCAGCTTAATAATTCTTGATTTCATTTTTATAATATTTTTGTTAAAATTGAATGGATACAAATATATTGAAATTAATAAACAATATGAAATCTTGCATAATAAAAAGCGACCTATTTTCATAAGTCGCTTTTCGGGTGATCCTACCGGGATTTAATTGATAATGTATTAATAAGTACAAAGTAAGACGCATAGTGCTTATCTTGAAAGTCATTGTTTTACTATTGTGCAATGCGAATTTATGCTGATAGGTCTATAATGATAAATAAATATGCTAACATCATATTGAATTACAGAGTACTATTATTGCTTTAATAGAAATAGTGTTTTAAATTGTAATTTAAATAGATTTGAAGTGATGTTGATTATTTAATATTGCTGTTTTTAGCTTGCTAATACCTGTATGTGTGATTTAAGCGATACATACAGCAACTTTTAATTGTTTTTTATATCTTTGAAATACTTATATTTGTGGTTTTAAAGATACATATAGCAATATTCAATGAAATTAGAATGGGATATAATTAAGAGATTCTCTCAAAATGAGACACCATGTTTTTCAACAAATGATGTTCGAGAAGAATTCAGTAATATTAGCACATCGCACTTGACTAATTCTCTAATGAGAATGGTAAAGAACAATATGCTAATTCGTCTAAACAGAGGGCTGTACTATATAGTCCCTCTTGAACATAATAATCCAAAGTTTATTCCGAATTGGCATTTGGTAGCTAAGTACTTGATGCGAAATAAAAACTACTACATTGGTTATTACTCTGCACTTCAAATACACAAACTAATAACTCAACCTAGCTTGACAGAAATTATAGTGACAGATGTTCAGGTAAAGCCAAGTAATATTGAAATTCAAGGGATAAGATTTCAGTTTGTTTATCACAAAAAAGATCGATTTTTGGGAGTAAAGAACACATGGATTGATGATTTCAGTAAGGTTAAATGCAGTGATTTAGAAAAGACTCTGGTTGATTCATTTATTAACCCACATTATAGCAATGGAGTAGTTGAAATCGCAAAAGCAGTATATGAAACACGAAACAAAATTGATCAGCATAAAATAATCGATTACTTTACCAGGTCTGGTAGTAAAGTTGCGGCAAGAAGATATGTTTTTATTTGTAACCTCTTAGAAATAAATTCATCATATCATGAAAGCTTACTGCAAAACAACCTAACAGGATCGTTTCTTTGTTTGGACACATCGGCACCGGATGAAGGAAAAATCAATACGAGATATGAATTAAAAATTAATCGTGACGTAAATACGATAAAAGAAGCAATATACACATGATAAAACCTGGAGAAATCGATAAAATCGCCATTAAGAAGGGTGTAAGAGCGAAACAAATTGAAAAAGACTATGTAATCTCATGGGTTTTGTGGGGAATTACACGAAATGAATTTTTAAATAAAAATCTAGTATTTAAGGGTGGTACCTGTTTAAAGAAAATGTACTTTGAAGATTATCCGTATTCTGAGGATATGGATTTCACCTTAAGGGATAATAATGTAAAAGATGAAGAAATATTAGAGAATTTTCGAAGGATTTTCGAAAAGGTATATGAGGAGTCAAGGATAAAAGTAAATATAATTGAAGATACCATTGACAATCATGAGGATTCAGGTAGTCTTAAATTTAAAATGAGTTATAAGGCCACTCATGGTACTGACGAAATTAAAATTGATGTCACTAGAGGAGAAAAAATTGAATTTGATGTAGAACATCGCATAATGCTCAACAAATTTAGTGATCTTGATGAAGACGAAACACTAATCCATTGCTACTCTCTCGAAGAAGTATTGATCGAAAAAATAACTGCGTTGATGGGGCGAACAATTCCACGAGATCTATACGATTTTTATTATTTGATTGAAGAAGAAGGTATTGAGCTTCGAAGCATTTATATTGAATTTATGCGAAAAGCCGAAAATAAAGGTTATAACCCAAAAGAATTCATTGATAAGGTTATGCCGAAAATGAATACATTTGCCAGAGACTGGTATGTCAGCCTAGTCAAACAGATGAATGAGTATGATCTACCTGATTTTAAAAACCTTTGGAGAAAATCGTCAAATCACTTTAAAGACCTCTCGAAACTAATAGGAAGCTGATTCAGTGTGCTATAATGATTTATTTTAAAGATATTTAATGTTTGTAATTTATTGTTTAACAATTAAAATATTTGTGCTATTTTAGTGTAATAAATGTAAGACAATCCATCTTGATTTCGACAGGAATTGTTTAGGGTAGTTATTAAAAAAACGCTGAAAGCCTTGATAAAACTAAAAAAGCCCGTTATCACGGGCTTTAATGTTTTTTGATGTATTTTGTTTTAGTGATCCTGCCGGGATTCGAACCCGGGACCCTCTGCTTAAAAGGCAGATGCTCTACCTGCTGAGCTACAGAATCAGCATTTATTTTTGAGTGTGCAAAGATACATCATTATTTTAATTAGCAAATTTTATTACAAAAAAAAACAAAAAAACCCATAAAGTCAAGTGTGTCAACAAAATATAATAGCATGATTGATAAAAATCAATATTGGTGAAAAAATATCCAATAAAAATTGCTGAGGTTTTTCCTAAATTGATAACTTAGCAAATGTATTTTATTTTGTACTATCAGATATTAAGTGTTGAATTTAAGTGTTTTTGATTAATATCAAATTAAATGGAAAATAAAGTAGTTATTATTACGGGTGCATCATCAGGTATTGGAAAAGCATTAGCTTTTGAATATGCCCAGGGAAAGTATAAAGTTGTTATTGCTGCAAGGAATATTGATGCTCTTAATGTCATAAAGAATGATTTAGAAAAAAATGGAGCAGAAGTTCTTGCAGTAAAAACAGATGTCAGTATTGAAGATGACTGTAAAAATTTGATTGATAAAACCGTTGAAAGATTTAATGGAATTGACATTTTAATTAATAATGCCGGAGTTTCGATGCGGGCAAATTTTGTTGACCTTAAGCTTGAAGTCCTAAAAAAACTAATGGATATTAACTTCTGGGGAACAGTATATTGTACAAAGCATGCTCTGCCTTATTTGCTCGAAAGGAAAGGCTCAGTAGCAGGTGTGTCATCAATTTCCGGATTTACACCATTGCCGGGACGAACCGGTTATTGTGCTTCAAAATTTGCTATGCATGGTTTCCTTGAGTCACTTAGACTTGAAAATATGAAAACCGGATTACATGTTTTGGTTGCTGCTCCCGGATTCACACAATCAAATGTTAGGCTGTCAGCTTTTACAGCAAATGGAAAACAGCAAGGTGAAACACCTCGAGATGAATCTAAAATGTTAACTGCTGAATATGTGGCAAAGCAAATTTTTAAAGCAATAAAAAAACGAAAGCGTACAAGAATCATTTCTCCTAAAGGAAAAATAATAGTTATTTTCAATAAACTCTATCCAAAATTGCTAGATAGAATTGTTTATAAACAAATGTCGAAAGAACCGGATGCACCGTTTAAATAAATCTAATTTTAGTCATCTCATTAATAATGTAGTGTTTTTTAGGCATAAAATTACAAATAACAAGCATCAAAAAACAAATAATTCCCAAATTGCAATTTACAAAATTCCAATCCTGACTACCTATACATCATTTTTGATGTAAGTAGAATTTATGCCCTAGTATCAAGTTTGAAACCTGAAAGGACAAGCTCAGCACAAGTATAAAATTTCAGATTTTCTATTTAGCCATAAATTATCATGATACTTCTTGAGAACACACAACTAATGACAATTAATGACACTAAGTAAATGACAATAGATGATTTAAGCCACATTTTTTATGTAACTTATTGTTGAAAATTTGACATAAAGTTTAATAGGATAATACTATTTCCCTCTCGGATGAAATTGAATTATTGTATCTCTTAGGAATTGTCTGTCGAGATGAGTGTAAATTTCAGTTGTTGTGATTGATTCGTGCCCAAGCATTTCTTGTACTGCCCGTAAATCAGCACCCCCCTCAATCAAGTGAGTAGCAAACGAATGTCTGAAGGTATGTGAGCTGATGTTCTTCCTGATTCCGGCTTTAGCTGCTAAATCTTTGATTATTGTAAAAATCATTCCACGGGATAGCCTGGAGCCTCTGCGATTTAAAAATAATATATCTTCACTTTCCTTTTTAATTGTTAAATGCAGTCTAATGTTTTCAAGATATATGTTTATGTTTTTGATAGCTGAAAAACCTATTGGAACTAATCTTTCTTTATCACCCTTGCCGGTGATTTTTATAAATCCATCATTAAAGTGCAGGTTGGTGATTTTGAGATTTATTAATTCTGAAACCCTAAGACCACAACCATATAATGTTTCAAGAATTGCTTTGTTCCTGGTTCCTTCAGCTTTACTTAGGTCAATAGCGTTTATTAAATCATCAATTTCGGCTGTGCTAAGTGTGTCGGGTAATTTGCGGGCGGTTTTAGGAGCTTCGAGTAATTCGGTTGGATTTAATTGAATTATATCTTCAATAATAAGGTATTTAAAGAATGATTTTATTCCTGAAATTATCCTTGCCTGGCTTGTTGCATTTATCCCTATTTCATTAATCCAGATTAGAAACTCCTGTAAATCTGAAAGTTCAATACCTTCAGGACTTATTTGTTTTCCTTTTAGTTCGTTAAATTGAATGAGTTTTTTAATATCATGAATATAAGCTTCGATAGAGTTTTTGGAAAGCGACTTTTCAAGTCTTAAGTAATTTTCGAAGCTTTTTGTGTAATTTTCCCAATTCATATTAAAAATATTCCCCCATTTTTATGTAATTCAAAATTAGTATTTTTGCCATAAAATCATAAGAATATTTTTTTTAATCATTATTTGGTTTTTATTAGAAATAATTTTACTTTTGCAGCCCTAAAATTAAGAGAAATAGAAATGGCAAAGAAAACAAAAGATGCTCGACACCAGGTGATTTTAGAATGCACTGAACACAAGACCAGTGGACAACCCGGTACATCAAGATATATTACAACAAAAAACAAAAAGAATACTCCCGAAAGATTGGAGATTAAAAAATATAATCCCATTTTGAAAAAAATGACTATTCATAAAGAAATTAAATAATTGAGTTATGGCAAAGAAAGTAGTAGCAAGCTTACAAGCAGCAGGAAAAAACTTCGCAAAAGTTATTAGAGTTCAGAAATCACAAAAAACCGGAGCATATACTTTTAAAGAAAGTATTGTACCTAATGACCTGGTAAAAGAATTTTTAGCAAAGAAATAAAATTAAATCCAATGATTTATAGCAAACTCCTTCTCTGAATTATCGGGGAAGGATTTTTTATTAAAGAAGAATACATTCCGTTTTATTTTATTATTAAAATCACTAAATTAGCCGAAATTTGTAATCATGGCATTATTTAAAATATTTTCAAAGGAAAAGAAAGAAGTCCTTAATAATGGATTAGCAAAGACCAAAGAAAGCGTCTTTTCAAAGATATCCAAAGCAATTATTGGGAAGTCGAAGGTTGATGAAGATGTTTTAGATAATCTTGAAGAAATCCTCGTTAGTTCTGATGTTGGTGTTAGCACAACATTGAGAATTATAGAAAGAATTGAGGAGAGAGTGTCGCATGATAAATATCTTGGAACTTCAGAACTTAACACAATATTAAAAGAAGAAATCGCAGCTTTACTCGAAGAAAACAATAGCGAAAATCTTTTAGATTTCAATTTCGAAAAAAGAGACGAACCATATGTAATAATGGTTGTTGGTGTTAATGGAGTTGGTAAAACAACAACAATTGGAAAATTGGCATATCAGTTTAAGAAAGCAGGAAAATCTGTTATTCTTGGTGCTTCAGATACTTTTAGGGCTGCTGCTGTGAATCAACTAACTATTTGGTCAGAAAGAGTAGGCGTGCCTATTGTCAGCCAGGGAATGAATGCCGACCCGGCATCAGTTGCTTTTGATACTTTGAAATCGGCTATAGCACAAAATGCTGATGTTGTTATAATTGATACTGCCGGAAGACTTCACAATAAAGTAAATCTCATGAACGAGCTTTCGAAAATAAAAAAAGTCATGCAGAAAGTTATACCTAATGCACCTCATGAAATTTTACTTATTTTGGATGCTTCAACCGGGCAAAATGCTATTGAACAGGCAAAGCAATTTACTGCCGTAACTGAGGTTAATGCATTGGCACTTACTAAACTTGATGGAACAGCTAAAGGTGGTGTAGTAATTGGTATTTCCGACCAATTTAAAATTCCTGTTAAATACATTGGTATTGGTGAGAAAATGGAAGATTTGCAAGTGTTTAATAAATATGAATTTGTTGATAGTTTGTTTAATTAAAAAATAATCATGAAAAATAAATTAAACTTTCTGATATTGTTGCTTGTGGCTATTGTTATATCCTCATGTAATGTTATGTATATGCCTAATATGGAGAATGTACCATTGATGCAGGAAAAAGGTGATATGAAGTTTAATCTGAGTACAACAAATGCACAAGCATCTTATGCTATTACTGATAAACTTGCTGTTATGGCAAACGGATATAAACGAACTAATTCATGGCACAATGCCGGAGATTTGGATTCCTTAAATTGGGAATACAAATCCGATAGATTTTTGGTTGAAGGTGGCTTAGGTTATTATAAACAGCTAAGTGAAGACGTAATATTTGAAGTTTATGGTGGGGGAGGATTTGGCCAGATTGCATTCGATAATTTTGACCTTGATTTTGATTTAGATAGAAAATTTTCAGCAAATATGACAAGATATTTTGTTCAACCAAATATTGGTTATAAAAATGATTATGTTGAGTTTGCTTTTTCATCCAGATTAACTGCTTTGAAGTTTTCCGGTATCACAACACAGGATTATACAATTCAAGAGTTGAAAAATGATGACCTTTTTCAATTAGATGTTCCTACATATTTTTTCTTTGAACCTGCATTCACAATCAGATTAGGTTATAAATGGGTGAAATTACATTTTCAAACTTTATACTCGACAAAGCTAAATATTGACCCATTAAATTATCGCGGTCTTGGGGTTAATGTTGGAATATATGTTGATATCTCAAAAGCATATAACAAATAAGATTTAACAAAATTCACTGATAAAATCACAACTACTTGAAAAAAATAGCTACATCCATAAATGTCATTACACTTGGATGTTCAAAAAATATTGTGGACTCAGAAATTCTTCTTGGAAATTTAAAGCGAAATGATTTTATTATTACTCACGATTCAGATAATCCTGCTGATATTGTAGTGATTAATACCTGTGGCTTTATACAGGATGCAAAGGAAGAATCAATTGACACAATTATTAGATATATACAAGCAAAAAAGGACAATCTCGTAAAAAAGCTTTATGTGATGGGTTGCCTTTCAGAGAGATATAAAGAAGAATTAAAAAAAGATATTCCTGAAGTTGATGGTTTTTTTGGTGTGAATGAATTTGATAATATTATTAAAGAATTAAAAAAAACTGACCCTGTTGAGTTTAAATACGAACGACATTTAACCACACCCAAACATTTCGCTTATTTGAAAATTGCTGAAGGATGCGATAGAAAATGTTCTTTTTGTGCTATTCCTTTGATTAGGGGAAAACATATCTCAAGACCAATTGAAGAGATAATTGAAGAAGCGAAAACTATAGTTGAAAAAGGAGTTAAAGAGATAATTGTTATTTCTCAGGATACAACTTTTTATGGACTGGATTTATATAAAAAAAGGAGATTGGGCGAATTATTGGAAAGGCTGTCAGAAATTAAAGGTCTTGAATGGATTAGGCTTCAATATACTTATCCGGCTGACTTTCCCGGGGATGTTCTTGATGTGATGGCGACGAAATCAAACATTTGCAATTACCTTGATGTTCCATTGCAACATATTAGCAACCACCTATTAAAATC
>JAIPBB010000186.1 GCA_021739805.1 Saprospiraceae bacterium
TAGAAAGAACCAATGCTTGGTTAGATGCTTTTAAGGCTATTTTAGTTCGTTTTGAAACCAACAAAACTCATTGGAAAGCATTAAATTTACTGGCTTTTTGCGTCATTTTATTACGTCAACTTTAAACAACTTCTATATGAAAATTTTACACTAAATATTACAAATAAACAATCAAACTAAATTTAAAAGAAATGAAAAAAACAGTCCGGTTCCTTGCATTTTCTTCAATGATTATGGCATTATTATTCACTTCATGTGTTTCAAGTAAAAAATTCATGGCTTCAGAAACTAGAGTTAATAAACTCAGACAAGACAGCACTAATACCCATAGTCAGTTAAATGACTGTAATGCCAGTCTGAAAAATGTTAATGAAGCTAAAGAAGCCTTACTCAAAGAATATACTTCGGTTAAAAATAATTTAAATGATCTTTCTACTGAATCAAAAATGACTATTGCTGATCAGGAAATGCGTTTAAAAAACCTTCAACACATGATTCAATCACAAAACGATGTGACAAAAAAACTCAAAAATTCAATAGCCACTGCACTGATGAATTACAAAGCTGATGAGCTTTCTGTTTATATTAAAGAAGGAAACGTTTATGTTTCACTTGCAGAAAAATTGTTATTTAAATCAGGCAGCGATGTGGTTAATCCCGAGGGTAAAGAAGCCCTCAAAACTCTTGCTAAGGTTCTAAACAGCACCAAAGATATCAATGTATTGATTGAAGGTCACACTGATAGTATTCCCATTAAAACAAATCAATTTAAAGATAATTGGGATTTAAGCACAGCAAGAGCTTCATCCATCGTACGTATTTTGACAATTGACTATGGCTATGATTCGAAAAGGATTACAGCATCAGGTAGAAGTCAGTTTCACCCTGTAGGAACGAATGATACAGCAGAGGGACGTGCCAGCAACCGTAGAACAGAAATCATTTTATCACCTGATTTGAAGGAGCTTTATAATTTATTATATAAATAATATTTGCTAAAAATATTAGAAAACTAAAAATCATGGGAAATCTACTGTATATAATAGCAGTAATCTTAATTATTGCATGGGCAATTGGGTTTATTGGTTACGGTGCCGGAGGCATAATTCACATTCTTCTTGTTATTGCTGTTATTTCAGTATTACTAAGTATTATACGACGAAAGAAAATTTTATAAACTAAAATCAAAAATATGAAAAAAATCACATTTTATTTAATAACAGCATGTTTGTTATTAACATTTTACCCGCAAAAATCAAATGCAACAGTTACTGCTAAAGCAACTTCTATCTCAATTGTTTCTAACCCATCTGACTCAACAGAAGCCCAGGCTTTATTGTTAAGGTTAGACGAAATAAAAACTATGGATAAGTCAAATTTGAACTCTCCTGAAAAGAGGAGTTTGCGTAAAGAAGTTCGTGCTATCAAAAGTCGCCTTAATGAATTAGGTGATGGGGTCTATATTTCACTTGGTGGGGCAATTATTATTATACTATTATTAATTATAATATTTTAAACAATTTAAAAATAGAAATTATGAGTACAGGAAAATTATTATTAGGCGTATTGGCAGGTGTTACCGCCGGTGCAGTTTTAGGAATTTTATTTGCACCCGATAAAGGTTCAGATACCAGGAAAAAAATTGCTAAAAAAGGAGAAGACTTTACAGATGGAATAAAAGAAAAATTCAGCGAATTTGTTGACAATGTTTCTGAAAAATTCGAAAATGCAAAAGAAGAAGTTTCTGATTTTGCTGAGAAAGCTAAGCCTAAATCAGAAGAAGCTAAAAAAGCATGATAACGAACTTTGAATCGGGTATATTCAATCTGGTTTAAGTATTACAGATATCCTAAACACAGATTTAAGATAATCGAAGCACATAAATCATAGAGTCTATTCTGAAAACAAAGAGTGATTTTTCAGAATGGACTCTTATTAAATTATAAAAAATGAAAACTATAAAAATTTTTACTTTAACATTATTATGTATAGGGCTTTTATTTAGCACAACATCCTGCAGTGTATTAGTTGTAAAGGATAACGGAAAACATAAAGGGTGGTACAAAAACACCAATAATCCTCATCATCCTAATACTACAAACCCCGGAAAAGCTAAGGGAAAGCATAAAAAAAAAATGAATTAAAGAAATACTAAATTATAAAACCTTCATGAACCACAATCTGGCGGAAATTATTAAAAAACAATAATATGGAAGAAAATGAGAATTTAATTGAATCACTACTCGAAAAAGCTGCTGATTATGGAATAGCAAGTTTTGAGTTGGGGAAACTTAAAGTCGTTGACAAAACATCTGAAATTGTTTCATCATTAATACCTAACTCCATTGTACTGGTCTTAGCTGTATTATTTACGATTTTTTTTAATCTGGGAATAGCTTTTTGGATTGGCGAAATTCTTGGCAAAGTCTATCTAGGGTTCGCTATTGTTGCTGCCTTTTATTGCTTTGCTGTGATTATTATTCATTTCTTTTTCCATAAAAGCATTAAAAAGCATTTCAGAGATAACATTATTAAACAGCTTCTTAATTAAAATCATATGCAAAACATAACTTCAGCTAGCGAGCTTAAAAATGCAATTCAAACCTTAGAAGTTGACCACGCTATTAAAGGACAACTTTTAAAAGTGCAATTCAATATTACTTATGAGAGTATAAAACCTGTCAACCTTATTAAAAGCACTATAAAAGATATCACATCATCGCCTTATTTGATTGATAATATTTTAGGGGCTGCAATGGGTTTAAGTAGCGGTTATATAGCAAAGAAAATGGTTGTAGGAACTTCAGGAAATTTGTTTAGAAAACTTATTGGTTCTGTTATGCAATTTGGTGTTACAAACATTATTGCTCAAAACTCTGAAGCTATTAAATCTTTCAGTCAGAATATTTTTCAGAATATTTTCACAAAAAATAAATAATCAAATCAACATGATTGATAAAGCGATAAAATTGCCTTCATATGCCAAACTGACTATTTCGTTGATTGGAATATTTGCTTTATTAACAATGATTTATATTGCCCAAGGTATTATACTTCCTCTTGTATTTGCATTTTTGGTTGCTATAATACTTCAACCCTTAGTGAGCTTGTTTGTGAAATGGAAAATCAACAGGTTAATAGCGATTTTTCTGACTATGTTAATCACAGTTTTAATCATTTTTGGAATAAGTGCTCTGTTGTATTCTCGATTAAGCCAGTTTAGTGAATCATGGCCAATTTTGGTCGAAAGATTTACAGTAATTCTCAGCGATATTACTTCATGGATTTCACATACTTTAAATCTCAATCAATGGAAGTTTCATAAATGGATTAGAGTAAATAAAACTGATCTTATAAATAATAGCGGTGCCGAAATAGGGCATACACTTGCTATATTAGGCAGTGGAGTTGTGGTTTTATTTATAATTCCTATTTATGTAATTATGATACTGTTTTACGAGCCTCTTTTGCTTGAGTTTATCCGCAGACTGTTTGCCGAAATACACCAACCTAAGGTAAGTAAGATTGTTAGCGAGATTAAAAAACTAATTCAGCGTTATCTGGTGGGGCTGGTTATTGAATTTGGAATGGTTGCAATTCTATATTCTTCTGTTCTTTTAATCCTTGGTGTTGATTATGCTATATTGCTTGGTGTTATTGGGGCATTGTTCAATGTGATTCCATATCTCGGAGGATTTATTGCAGCGGCATTAAGCATGATGGTGGCAATAGCCACTAAATCTACAGCCTGGTACGCAATTTATGTTCTGATAGGCTATTATATTGTTCATTTGATAGACTATAATTTTATTGTTCCAAAAATCGTTGCTTCAAAAGTAAAGGTCAATGCATTGGTTTCAGTTTTTGTAATTATTTCTGCTGCTGCCCTATTGGGTATTCCCGGAATGATTATTTGTATTCCTGTTACCGGGATTATAAAACTGATTTTCGACCATATTGAGCCATTAAAACCATGGGGGTTTTTATTAGGTGACACTATGCCCTCAATCTTAAAAATTAACCCGATTCATCTCAAGCTGAAAAAAAATAAAATCAAATAATTTCAAATAAAAGAATTATAACAGCCGCTATTTTATCATGGTAAAACATACTCGAATCAGCAAAGTAAAGGGCTTTTCAACGAAACACTCTATAAAGCTCAGCGAAAAGGCATTGGTAAAAACCAATTTAGCTCGCAAGTTTTTTTTAGATTTTGCAGATGTTGTTTTGTTTTTAACAGTTGTTTTTAAAGAAACATTTTCGCGAGATTTCGAATTCAAAGAATTTTTCCGCCAGTGTTTTCAGATAGGTTATAAATCGCTAGCACTTATTACAGTCACCGGAGCTATTATGGGTTTGGTGCTTACCATTCAATCGCGTCCGATACTTGTTGATTTCGGTGCAGTTACAATGCTTCCCGGAATGGTTGCCGTGTCGCTTATCAGAGAAATGGGACCAATGATAACTGCTTTAATATGTGCAGGGAAAATTGGGTCTGGTATGGGAGCGGAACTGGGTTCGATGAAAGTGACCGAACAAATTGAAGCCATGGAGGTTTCATCAACCAATCCTATGCGATTTTTAGTTGTCACAAGAGTGTGGGCAGCAACCCTTATGATACCATTGCTGGTTTTGTATGCTGATACACTTGGCATGATTGGAAGCTGGGCAGGTGCAAATATTAAAGGCGATGTATCATTTGTTTTATTTTGCTCGCAGGCATTCAGTCATGTTGAGTTTATTGATTTTATACCTGCACTAATAAAAACATTCTTTTTTGGGGCAGTAATCGGATTGGTAGGATGTTATAAAGGATATAATGCCGGACGTGGAACAGAAAGTGTGGGCAAAGCAGCAAATTCTGCTGTTGTGCTTGCATCACTCATGGTAATAATAGTTGACCTGATTGCAGTACAAATAACCGATATGCTGGTATTATGAACAATAAACAAACAGAAACTCTAAATAATGCATCATTGAAAACAATAAGCAATGATGCTGTTATTGATGTAAATAATCTAAAAATATCATTTGGCAATCAGGAAGTACTAAAAGACATTTCATTAAAACTTTTTAAAGGAGAAAATCTTGTAGTGCTCGGGAAATCAGGTAGTGGCAAATCCGTTTTAATAAAATGTATCATTGGATTACTAAATGCCGATAGTGGAACTATCAATCTTTTCGGGAAAAATGTAAAATCATTTAAAACCAGAGAATTTGATGAATTGAGACAGAAAATTGGTTTTCTTTTTCAGAGTGGTGCATTATACGACTCCATGACAGTGAAAGAGAACTTAGAATTTCCATTGCGAAGAATCAAAAAGAATCTTACCGAAAAAGAAATTGAAGCAAAAGTAATTGATGTTTTAGAAAATGTTGGCCTGGCTGATTCATTGCATAAAATGCCATCACAACTTTCGGGTGGTATGCGAAAAAGAATAAGTTTAGCACGCACTATTGTTGTGGATCCTATAATAATGCTTTACGATGAACCCACAACAGGACTTGATCCGGTTACTTCCGATGAAATAAGTTCACTCATTATTGAAGTGCAGAAAAAATATAAAACTTCTTCCCTGATTATTACACATGATATCAGATGTGCCATTAACACCGCAAATCGAATTATGATGTTAAAGGATGGAGAAGTTTATGATGAAGGGGAAATAGGTGATTTTGAACACTCAAACGACCCGTTTATCAAATCTTTCTTTAAATGAAAAATAATTATCATTAAAATATTAAGATATGGATACGCACACACAAAAATTCAAACTTAGGTTAGGGCTGTTTGTTGCCGGAGGATTGGCACTTTTTGTACTGGCCATTTTTATCATTGGCAAACAAAAAAACCTATTTAACCCTGTTATTAAACTCACTACAACTTTTTACAATGTTAGCGGATTACAAGTTGGAAATAATATTCGTTTCAGCGGGATAAATGTTGGCATTGTTGATAATATCAAGATTATTAATGATTCAACCGTAAGTGTAGATATGTTAATCAGGAAGGAAATCAAACAGTTTATTAAATCAGACTGTCAAGTGGCAATTGGCTCTGAAGGACTTATTGGCGACCGGCTTTTAATTATTACTCAAGGTAGTTTTAATTCTCCTTTAGTAAAAGCAGGACAATATCTTACATCAATCGAGCCTATTGAAACCGATGCAATAATGACAAGTTTGCAGATAACAGCAGATAATGCCGCAATTATTTCATATCAATTGGCTGAAATTATGATTAGTATTAATAGCGGAGATGGAACACTAGGCAGATTAATAAGAGATTCTACTTTAGCTAAGAATATAAATATGACTATGGTGAATCTTAAAAAAAGCAGTAAAGGATTAAATGAAAATATGAATGCTGCCAAGGATAATTTTCTTTTGAGGGGTTATTTCAAAAGAAAGGAAAAAGCTGCTGAAAAAAAATAGGATTACTCTATGTAAAAACTTCAAAAATGTGTGAATTATGTAAGTTTTTTATAGAATTGTATAAATTAAACTCCTCAGCTTGGCATATCTTTACAGATTAACTTATTCTTAAAAACTAGCCGGTAAAATCATAATGACAACTCCGCTTAATGTCTTATATTAATGATAGTGGTGATTTAAAATCAGGCAACTAATAATTAAAGTTTTGAAGCTATATATAAAATTCATGGTGAGTTCACGCTGCAAAGATGCGGTAAAGGATATATTAAAAGACCTTGGACTACATTTCATTATTGTTGATTTGGGTGAAGTTGATATTATGGAAAATCTTTCAGATAGTCAACGTGAGCAGGTGAGAATTGCATTACACAAATCAGGACTTGAATTAATGGACGACAAGAGAGCCATTTTGATTGAAAAAATAAAAAATACCATTATTGAAATGGTTCACATTTCGAATGAGATAATCAAAGTAAATTTTTCTGATTATTTAAGTGAAAAATTAAATTATGATTACACCTATCTGGCAAATCTGTTTTCTGAAGTACAGGGGATTACTATTGAGCAATTTGTTATCACACATAAAGTTGAACGGATAAAAGAATTAATCATCTATGATGAATTAAATATTACGGAGATAGCATATTTGATGAACTACAGCAGTGTAGCTCATCTGTCAAATCAATTTAAAAAAATGACAGGATTGTCACCATCGCATTTTAAAAAGCTAAAAGTTAAACGGAGAAGTCCGATTGAAGATATAGGAAATTAAGCAAATGAAAACAAGTGTTCAGCAAAAATCGCAATATGCAAGAAGTTTAATAGAAGCAAGTCTTGACCCTTTGGTGACAATTAGTGCCGAAGGAAAGATAACTGATGTGAACGAAGCTTCAATAAAGGTGACAGGTATTACAAGGGAAAATCTTATAGGTACCGACTTTTCAAATTATTTTACAGAGCCAAAAAAAGCACAGCAAGGTTATCTCCAGGTTTTTGAAAAGGGATTTGTAGCAAATTATCCGCTTACAATAAAACATCAAAATGGAAAGTTAACAGATGTGCTATATAATGCTTCCGTTTATAAAGATGAAAAAGGAAATGTTCTTGGCGTTTTTGCAGCAGCACGAGATGTTAGTGAACAAAAATGGGCAATTGCCTTAAGAAAAGCCAATAAAGAACTCACCAGACAAAACAAAGGAATCGAAAAACGTGCAGCAGAATTAATTGTTGCCAATAAAAAATTGTTGTTTCAAAACGAAGAAAAGGTAAAACGGGCTGCAGAGTTGTTCATTGCCAATAAGGAACTTCTATTTCAAACCGGAGAGAAAGAAAAACGGGCTGCTGAGTTAGTCCTTGCCGACATGGAACTTGTTTTTCAAACCGGAGAAAAAGCAAAACGGGCTGCTGAATTAGTCCTTGCTGACAAGGAACTTGCATTTCAAAATATTGAGAAAGAAAAACGGGAAATTGCAAATAGGGAACTTGAAGCATTCAGCTATTCGTTAAAATTAGCTTCTCAATATTCGCTTAGTCTTATTGAAGCAAGTCTTGACCCTTTGGTTACAATCAGTATCGAAGGTAAGATAACGGATATGAATGAAGCATTGGCAAACGTTACAGGTATGACTCGTAAGGAACTTACCGGCACCGACTTTTTAGACTATTTTACCCAACCTCAAAAAGCACGTGAAGTTTACCAGGAGATATTCGCAAAAGGCTCAGTTGCCGATTCACCGCTTACATTAAAACATAAAGACGGCAAGCTTACCGATGTATTATTCAACGGTTCGGTTTATAAAGATGATAATGGTAATGTGAAGGGTGTTGTTGTTGTAGCAAGAGATATCACCTACCAGAAAAAAATTGAGACTGATTTAAATGAAGCTATTGTATTTGCCGAGCTGGCAACAGGATTTGCTGAAGATGCAAAAATTAAAGCTGAAAATGCCACGCTAATAGCTGTAAATGCTGTGAAGGCTAAACAGCAATTTTTATCAAATATGAGTCATGAAATTCGCACTCCTATGAATGCGATTATCGGATTTACAAAAGTGTTGTTGAAAACAAATTTTTCGGCTAAACAAAAGGAATATTTAACAGCAATAAAATTGAGTGGTGATGCTTTAATTGTTCTTATCAACGATATACTTGATCTTGCTAAAGTTGATTCAGGTAAAATGTCATTTGAGCAAATACCGTTTAAAATGTCCTTATCCATTTCAGCCATGCTTCATTTATTCGATTCAAAAATCCGGGAAAAAAATTTAGTGTTGGTAAAGGAATATGATAAAAATATTCCTGAAGTATTGGAAGGTGATCCGGTTCGTTTGCACCAGATTATTTTAAATCTTTTGAGTAATGCAGTTAAGTTTACTAATCAGGGAAAAATAACTGTTAGTGTCAGGATGTTAAACGAAGATGAAAATAAAGTGAATATTGAATTTTCAGTAACTGATACCGGTATTGGGATTGTGCAAAGTAAAATAGAGGGAATTTTTGAAAACTTTCAACAGGCTTCCAGCGATACTTCACGAATTTATGGTGGAACAGGTTTAGGACTTGCTATTGCCAAGCAATTGGTTGAAGCACAGGGCGGAAGTATTAAGGTTGAAAGTAAAATTAATGAAGGCTCTACATTTAGTTTTATATTAGATTTCCCGAAAACAAATGCTGAAGCTGAAGATGAACCGGATTTAATGGAATTGGAATCGGAAATAAAAAATATAAAAGTATTGGTGGTCGAAGACATTGCCCTCAATCAGTTATTGATGAAAACCCTATTGGATGATTTTGGATTTGAATGCGATATTGCCGAAAATGGACTGTTAGCTGTTGAAAAACTGCGGATTAATCCCTATGATATTATCTTGATGGATCTTCAAATGCCTGAAATGAATGGATTTGAAGCTACCGATTATATTCGTAATACATTGAATTCCGAAATCCCCATTATCGCTTTAACTGCCGATGTTACCACAGTTGATTTAGAGAAATGCAAATTTGTCGGGATGAACGATTATATAGTAAAGCCGGTTGATGAAAGAGTTTTATATAGTAAAATAGTCGGCTTAGTTAAAAAATCGTCAATAGCTAAAGAACATAAAGTTGAGGTAAATGTTGAAAGTGAAAATTCAAAATGTATTGACCTTGAATACCTGACACGGCGTACAAAATCGAATCCTGTTCTGATGATGGAGATGATTTCACTTTATCTAGAACAAACTCCTCCATTAATAAGTGCGATGAAACATGGATTGCAGGAAAAAGATTGGGATTCACTGTATTCAGCAGTTCATAAAATGATTCCATCTTTTTCAATAATGGGTATTCATACCGATTTCGAAAACATGGCTAGAAAAGTACAGGATTATGCAAGTTATCAAATTCAATTGGATGAAAGCATGACAGGAAGACAGGGAATACCCGAATTGGTTGTTAAACTTGAAACCGTTTGTGAGCAGGCCTGCATAGAATTGAAAGAAGAGTTTAACTCAATTAAAAACAACAAAAATGAATAAAATAACCACAAGCGGTAATTCCCAAATAAAGCTTTTTCTTGTTGATGACGATTTAATGTATTTGAAATTGCTGGAAATTGAATTTCTTGAACATGCTGATTTTAATATTGAAACATTTGCTACAGGGGAACTTTGTTTGGCGAATTTATCACATAATCCTGATATTATTATATTAGACTATCATCTCGACGGTATTGATAAGAAAGCAATGAATGGAATTGATGTTCTGGATAAAATAAAAGCATTTAATCCTGAAATTCCGGTAGTAATGTTATCCTGCCAGGATAAAATTGAAGTGGCAATTGACTGCATGCATCATAAAGCTGCTGATTATGTAGTGAAAAGCGAAACTGCCTTTATAAGATTACAAAAAGCTATTACTTCCATTTTCCACACTCAAAAAATCGAAAAAGAGTTGAAATGGTATATGGAAAGGATGTAGTTGGAAGGCAGAAGTCGGAAGTCGGAAGTCGGAAGTCAGAAGTCGGAAGTCGGAAGTCAGAAGTCGGAAGTCGGAAGTCGGAAGTCGGAAGTTGGAAGTCAGAAGTCGGAAGTAAAAAGTAAAAAGGCGAAGGCTAAGGATGAAAATTAGTAGGCA
>JAIPBB010000187.1 GCA_021739805.1 Saprospiraceae bacterium
CTACTGCTGTTGAAGCTGCTGAGGTTGGTCATAAAGTGATTTTGGGGGAGAAGCTTCCTTATCTTGGTGGAAGAGTTGCCAAAATGAATCAATATTTTCCTAAGCTTTGCCCACCATACTGTGGTTTAGAAATCAATTTTAAAAGAATTAAGAACAATCAGAATATTGATGTTTTTGTTTCAACTGAAGTTGAGAATATTAGCGGAAAGAAAGGTGATTTTAAAGTAAGTTTAAAAACAGCCGCAAAATTAGTTAACGATAAGTGTACTACATGTGGCGAATGTGAAAAAGTTTGTCCGGTTGAAATTGATAATGAATTCAATTATAATTTAGATAAAACCAAAGCCATTTATTTGCCACATGAAATGGCATTTCCCTGGAAATATACTATTGAAGAAAAAGCTTGTCAAGGTGAAAGTTGCAATAGGTGTGTTGACGTTTGTAAGTATGGTGCAATTGATTTAAAACAAAAAGAATTAAACTTTGATTTGGATGTTGATTCCATAGTTATTGCTACAGGTTGGAAACCATATAATGCTTCAAAAATCGATAATCTAAACTATAAAAACTCTGCTGATATAATCTCAAATGTTGAGATGGAAAGGCTAGCTGCACCTAATGGAATGACTTCAGGTAAGATAGTTCGACTGTCAGATAATAAGGAAGTTAAAGATATTGCATTTGTTCAGTGTGCAGGTTCTCGTGACGAAAATCATTTAGCATATTGTTCAGGAGTTTGTTGTTCTGCTTCATTGAAACAAGCTTTGAATTTAAGAGAAGTTTGCCCTGATATTAAAATCAAAATATTCTATATAGATTTAAGAGTTTTAGGCAGAAATGAAGATATTTTAAAGAAGGTTGAAGCAGATGAAAACATTGAATTGATAAAAGGAAAAGTCGGTAGAGTTAGTATAAATGAAAATGGAAGTCTTCAGGTTGAAGCTGAGGATATAATGTTCAATAAAAAAGTAAATCAGGAATTTGATATGGTGGTTTTGGCAACAGGAATTGTTCCTGAAAAGCTTGAGATTCCAAATATCAAATATGATGATTTTGATTTTGTGGAAGCTGAAAAGCTGGAAGATGGAATTTTTGCAACTGCTTGTGCTAAAAAGCCATTGGATGTTTCGGCTTCGGTGAAAGATGCGACTGGGGTGGCTTTGAAGGCGATTCAGTAGGGAAAAGGCAAAAGTAGAAAGTAAAAAGGCGAAAGAAGAAAGTACAAAGGTAAAAGGTATAGGATAACTAATTCAAGGCGTCATTGCGAAGGAGGAACGACTGAAGCAATCCCTTGTATTAAAGTGAATAAAGTTAAAAACAGATTGCTTCGCTTCGCTCGCAATGACGTTAGCTTCGAATAGCGAGTAACGAGCAACAAGAAACGAGAAATGAGTAAAAACATAGGATTATATATTTGTAAAGGTTGCGAAATCGGCAATTGCATTGATGTTGATGCTTTGTCGGCTATTGCTAATGATGAATATAAAATCCAAAATTGTAAGATTCATGATTCGCTTTGTAGTCCGGAGGCTGTTGAGTTAATTAAAACAGATATTTCCGAAAATAATTTTGAAGGAATTATTATTGCTGCTTGTTCGCCAAGGTATTATACTAAAGAGTTTGATTTTGGTGATAATATCATTAATGAAAGAGTAAATCTTCGTGAGCAGGTTGTTTGGACACATGATGCTGGAGATGAAGACACACAAATGCTTGCTGATGATCTTCTCAGAATGAGTATTGCAAAAGTTCAGAATATTGTAAATCCAAAAGCATTTATTGCTGAAAATCTAAGTTCAGATGTTTTGGTTGTCGGTGGAGGAATTACAGGAATAACTGCTGCTATTGAAGGAGCAAAGGCAGGATACAAAATGATTCTAATTGAAAAGGAAAATGAGCTAGGCGGCTATGCGAAAATTCTTCATAAGCAACTTCCACAAAAATCTCCTTATAAAAATCTTGAAGAGCCTACAATTAATTCTAAAATTAAAGAACTCGAAAACTATAAAAATATTGAAGTTTTTACTTCTTCTGAAATTCTTGAAATATCCGGTCAGCCCGGATTATTTGAAGTTAAGTTTGACAAAAAAGGAGAGACGAAAAATTTAAAAGTAGCATCAATTGTTATGGCAACAGGATGGAAACCTTATGATGCAAACAAACTCATGGAGTTCAAATATTCAGATTTTCCGGATGTTATTACCAATGTAGAGTTTGAAAAAATGGCCGCTGAAAACAAAATTCTAAAGCCATCGGATGGTAAAAAAGTCAAAAGTATTTTGTTTATTCAATGTGCCGGTTCACGTGACGAAAAGCATCTTTCGTATTGCTCAAATTTCTGCTGTGGAACGACTTTGAAGCAGGCAAAATATATTCGTGAAAACAATCCTGATGCTTTAGTTTATGTTGTTTATAAGGATATTAGAACTCCCGGTAGATATGAGCATTTTTATAAGGAAATGCAAAATGATGACAGACTTTTTCTAACCAAAGGTGAAGTTAATGAAGTTATTCAATCCAATGCCGGACTAAGTGTTGGTGTTAAAAACACCTTGATTGGAGAAGATATTTCCTTGAATGTTGATTTGGTAGTTTTGGCAACGGGAATGACTCCTGCAAACACTGAAGATTTGAATTTAACCTACAGACTTGGAAAAGGATTACCCGAGCTAAAATACAATTTCACTGATTCTCATTTTATATGTTTTCCTTACGAAACAAGAAGAACAGGAATTTACGCAGCAGGTTCAGTTCGTGCTCCAATGGATATGAGTTCAAGCATGGAAGATGCAATGGGTGCGACTTTGAAAGCAATTCAATGTCTGGAAAGCACCAAACGTGGCGAAGCTGTTCATCCAAGAGCAGGGGATAAGTCCTTTCCTGAGTTGTATTTGGATAGATGTACTGATTGCAAACGCTGCACTGAAGAATGTCCTTTCGGAGCTTATGATGAAACTGAAAAAGGAACTCCATTACCAAACCCAAATCGTTGTCGTAGGTGCGGAATTTGTCTTGGTGCCTGTCCGGAGCGAATTATCAATTTTGCTGATTTTTCTGTTAATAGTATTTCTTCGATGATTAAGGCTGTTCACATTCCTGATGAATTTGAAGAGAAACCAAGAATATTGATTTTTGCTTGTGAAAATGATGCTTATCCGGCAATTGATATGGCTGGTTATAAGCGATTAAAATATAGTGCTTTTGTAAGGATAATTCCTGTAAGATGCATTGGTTCAGTAAATAAAGTATGGATTAGCGATGCACTTTCACAAGGCTTTGACGGCATAATGTTGTTGGGGTGTAAGCCTGGAGATGATTATCAATGTCATTTTATTCAGGGTAGTGAATTGATGGAAACAAGGGGAGAAAATATTCAGGAAACATTGGATAAAATGATGCTTGAACCTGAAAGAATAAGAACTGAATTTGTCGAAATTACTGACTATAAAAAAATACCGGAATTGATTAATGATTATATAGAAACAATAGAAGAAATTGGACCGAATCCGTTTAAGGATATGTAGTTGGAAATTGGAAATTAGAAATTGGAAATTAGAGTGTTATATTGTTAAATTGTTAAATTGTTAATTTGTTGCAAAACTTATATGAACTTTTATGCCTTTTATGGTTAAATTTTAGAAATTAGTACTAGTCAAACCGAGTGCCACGCCTTGATGAATTGGATGTTTAGACTGAAATTTGCAGCGTGGTGTATCGAGGTTGAGTTAAAAAGATGGTTGTTCAAACTATTAAAAAGGAATAATGAATATCGAATACTGAATGTTGAATAAAGAAGTTTTCAAGAACTAAATGAATATTAAGCCAAATATAGAATTCATCCGGGATCTGAGAATGGAAAGCGGAGCAGACCTAAAGCAGTGTATGCAATGCGGAACTTGTTCGGTGGTTTGTGATTTGTCACCTGATGATAATCCATTTCCAAGAAAAGAGATGATTTGGGCGAGTTGGGGATTAATGGATAAATTAGTTTCTGACCCCGACGTTTGGCTTTGTCATAATTGTGGAGATTGCACAACTTATTGTCCCAGAGATGTTAAACCGGGAGATGTTTTAGCCGCTGTTAGAAGCAAAGTTTATGAGAAATATGCAAAACCGGCTTTCTTATTTAAACTTTTAAAGAAACCGATTTTTCTGCCAATTACAATTGCTATTCCTGTTTTTATAATTGGATTGATTCTCTTTCTTAACGGGACTTTAGCTATACCTGAAGGAGATGTAAACTATTCGAAGTTTTTTCCGCATATGCAGTTGAATATTTCATTTTCTACTCTTGTTCTGATTGTTTTACTTGGATTGGTTTTAAGTATTAGAAGCTTTGTTTCGGATATAAAACAGCATCTGCCAAAGCAAAAGAAAAAGAGTTTTATGAAAAGCTTGATAGAATTTAAAATAGAAATTCTTTTACATAAACAATTTAATAAATGTCAGGAAAATAAATTCAGGTCAACAGCTCATTTACTGGTTTTGTGGGGTTTTATATTATTGCTGATTGTTACTGCTTTTGCCATACTTGCTGTAGTGTTTTTTGAATATCCAATGGGATTATTTCATCCTGTCAAAATCACCGGAAACATTGCAGCAGCAATGCTTGTGATTGGTTTGTTGATAATGATGTTTCAGAGAGTTAAAGGCGAAAACGTAGCCGGCAAAAAGAATTATTTCGACTGGCTATTTTTGATTTCTTTGTTTCTGTTAACAATCTCAGGTTTACTGGTTGAAATAGCCCGTTTCGACAATTGGAGTCTTGCTTACCATATTTATTTTGTTCATCTGGTTTTAGTTTGGATGCTAATAATTTATGCTCCTTACACCAAATTTGCACATGTGTTTTATAGGTCAACCGCGATTATTTTGTGTAAAATGTATGGGAGGTAAATGGTGATGTCAGATGTCAAATGAATAGTAACATAAACTCATATTAAAGGAATATTTAATCACACATTTGTTGTTTAATATATTCAGCTAATAGTTCTAATCTTTTTTCTGTATTGATAGATTGTTTCGGTAATAATTTATTTCCTTCTAAATCCCTGTCTATTTGATTTATTGATTGAAGTCCAAGATGTTTACAGAAGACAAATTTTGCTTTAAGAGAAGTTAAATAGATGGAAGCAGACATGGATTTATCACCAAAGAAAATAATGTATTTCTCTATATCTGTTAATTCTTTAAATAAACGTTCAATGTTTTTCGGTTCTTGAATAATTTCTACTGAAGCTTCAGTTTTACCATCTTTTGCTTTATAGAGTGGTTTATCATAGCTATTTGTAATTCTAAATTCATATTTGTTAGAATATTCTATTTCAAGCAATTTTAATAATCTGTCTAAGTTATCACCTGTTATTCCACTAACTGGTTTTCCGTTCTTTTCTTCTTCTTGACCGGGAACACTAAAAACAAATGCTATATCTGTTCTGTTTCCTTTGTTAAAATGTGCTGAGTTTTCCATATTGCATTGTTTTTTATTTTCTAAAGATACATTGTTAAAGTGCTAGTGAAACTTCTTTTGTATTTCTTTTAATTTTCACCCTCCCAAAATCCTCATCAAATCATTATTTACATAAAATACTTCTACTCCTTGTTTTTTTGGTGTAAGAATTTTGTTTTCAACCAATTCATTAAGGTATTTCGTTAAAGTTGTTCTTGATGTTTTCTCTATGACTTCCCCTAAAGTTAAGGGTTTTATGTATGGCTGACTAAAAATTACTTCGTTCACTTCTTTGTTATACCATTTAACTTTTGTCCTTGCATAATCAAGTGTACTCTCCATTTGTTCAAGAATTTCATTAATCATATTATTAGTTAGAATAGAAGTTTTTTCAACAGCTTCAAGCATAAATTCAACCCAGTTTTCCCACGAATTTCTTAGAGTTACTGAACCTAAATTGTAATAGTAGTCTTCTTTATTTACAATAATATATTTTGATAAATAAAGTGTAGGTTGCGATAATAGACCTTTGTTTATCAGGTATAATAAATTCAGAATTCTTCCTGTTCTACCATTACCATCCTGAAATGGATGTATTGCTTCGAATTGATAATGAGCAATGCACATTTTCAACAACGGGTCGGTCGGATATTTTTCATCATCATTAAGGAATTCTATAAGATTATCAATTAATCCTTCAATTAATTCTTCGCCCTGAGGGGGAGTGTAAATAATTTCGCCTGACCTGAAATCACTTTGCCCTCTTTTAATCACAACCTTTGCTTGTGGTGGTCGAAAACCTGATTGAGTTTCCTTAATTTGTTTGAAAATATTTGTGATTAAAGTCGTATCTATTGTATTATTTTGCTGTAAATGTGCGTAGCCAGCCCAAAGAGCCTCTCTATATTTCAAAACTTCCTTGGTCGCCGGATTAATATTATTCTCTTTAAGTGTATCTGAAACAGCTTTATATAGTTCATCTTCGGTAGTGAAAATATTTTCTATTTCAGTTGAAGTCTTTGCCTCTTGTAATGCAATTGTATTCACAAGCATCAAAGGATTAGGCAGTCTGTTAATATTCCCATTTACAGTAGCAAGTGCTCTTGAAGCAGCAACTAATTTCTTAAGTATTTGAGGATTATTATCCAGATTTTTGCTTGGTGGTAGAACAGGCAAATCATTATATGGTATTGTCCTGTCAAATTTTGTTTTACTCATATTTGTCCAATTTTTAGGTTTTTCTGAACATTATGCAAATATATGTTCATTTTTTGTCATATTCCAAACCTTTTGTCCAATATTTTCAATATTCTGGACAAATAGCTGAAATGTGTCCATTTTTTTGCATTACTTAGGTGCTTTGTCCAATTATATTAATTTTCTGGACAAATAGCCAAAATCTGTCCATTTGCTGAACATTGATGCTTATTCATATCCTATTTAAATTCTCTTTCTTATAAAAATAATTATTTTTGCGCACTGAATAAAACTATTGTGATGAGCGAGAATATTATCAATGAACTAAACGAAAGATTTAAAAATCAAGCTCCTGAAAAAGTAATTGAATTCTTTTTAGGTAAATATAAAAAGCGAATTGCCCTATCATCAAGTATGGGTGCAGAAGACCAGGTTCTTACTCATATGATGATTGGAGTTGATAAAAAAGCGAAAATCTTTACTCTCGATACTGGGCGTATGTTTCCTGAAACTTATGATGTGATTGATAAAACCTGCATGAAGTATGGGATTGAAATTCAAATTTACTTTCCTTTAAATACCGATGTTGAAGAAATGGTAAATTCCAAGGGAATAAACCTTTTCTACGAAAGTGTTGAAAATAGGCAATATTGCTGCAATATCAGGAAAGTTGAACCTTTGAATAGAGCATTTCATGGTTTGGATGCCTGGATTTGTGGTTTAAGACATGAGCAATCTGTAACTCGTCAGGAGATGCAAATGATTGAATGGGATGAAGTTCATAATTTAATAAAAATTAATCCTTTAATCAATTGGACAGAAGAACAAGTCTGGGAATACATTCGCAAAAATAATGTCCCTTATAATATCCTTCATGATAAAGGATTTCCAAGCATAGGCTGTCGTCCATGTACAAGAGCTGTTAAAAAAGGCGAAGATATCCGAACAGGTCGCTGGTGGTGGGAAGATCCTGAGCACAAGGAATGTGGATTGCATAAATGAGATGTTTGATGTTAGATGTTTGGTGTGTGATGTCAAAATGTGAGTGGGCAGTAAGCAATATTTAGCAATTGATAATTCCCTAATCTACAATTGGTTGACAAGATACATATTTATAATTTCAGCAAAAATCACGTTTCGGTCACACTCCTATAAATTTATTAATTATAAACACATCAAAATAAAATTTAGCCTTGTTTGTGTTCAAATATCCATTAATTTTGAATTCAAATAAATCTCGAAATGAAAACTCCATTAAAATTATTTTTACTTATAACAGTAATTTTTGCATTTATTGCTTGCTCATCCGACCATAAGAGTAAAAAGCCAATAAAACAAAAAGAAAAGAAAGAGACAAAAGTTCAGGAATCATTCGAAACGGGAATTGTGCTGAAGGATATAAAATGCAGGCAAAACCCAACTTATTCGTTTGCACTGTATCTTCCAAAATCTTATTCCATTGCAAACAAATTCCCCGTTATCTATATTTTTGATTCGCATGCAAAAGGTAAATACCCTGTTGAACTCTATAAAGATTTGGCAGAAAAATATGGATATATTCTCATTGGCTCTAATAATTCAGAAAATGGACTTGCTCCTGAAATTTCAAATAATATCACAACGACTTTAATTAATGAATGTAATAGTCGTTTCTCAATTGATATAAAACAAGTTTTCACAATGGGTTTTTCAGGTGGAGCAAGAGTTGCAAGCTCAATTGCAATTAACAAAGGTGGAATTGCAGGAGTTATCGCTTGTGGTGCAGGATTGGCAGGAGATAAGACAATTAATAATACTAATTTTCATTTTATGGGAATGGTTGGAAAGCAGGATTTCAACTATATGGAGATTCTTAATTTGGAGAACCAATTAATAAATATGCAAATCAAAAACAATATTTGTGTTTTCGACGGTAAACATGAATGGCCAACTGACGAAACTATGGAAGAAGCTTTTAAATGGCTGGAAATTAATTCTATGAAAAGCGGACTTAAATCTCCTGATAATTTATTAGTTGAAAATGTGAAACAAAATTTCGATTCAAAAATCAAAAAAGCTGAAGATAAAAAGCATTTTCTTGAACAATTTGAGTACAATAAAAAAGCAATTAATTTTCTTGATGGATTAACGGACGTAATCTCATACAAATCAAAGATTATAGCAATTGAAACATCAAAAGAATATATAAACGAAAGACAAAAGCAATTAGAAAATTTTAGTTTGGAAGCTGGTCTTCAAAACAAATACGCCCAGGCATTTCAAACACAAAATATTTCATGGTGGAAAAGAGAAATCAATTCCATGAATCAGCAAATTAAAAGCAATAAAAATCCGGAACAATCCCTAATTTTCAAACGGGTAATAAATTACTTAAGCCTTATTGCATATATGTATTCCGACAAAACCGTTAAAACCAACGATTTTGCAAATGCTGATAAATTCCTTCAAATCTATGAATTAGTTGACCCAACAAATTCAGAAGTTTACTATTTGAAAGCCACAGTCAATATCAAACAAGGAAACAAACAAAAGGCTATTGAAAATCTAAAACTTGCAATAAAAATTGGTTTTGAAGATTTGAAAAGATTAAATGCAGATTTGGAATTTGAGTCAATCAGGCAAACAGTGGAATTTAAGGAAATGATTGAAAAGCTAAGTTCAGATTAGATAAATCGGGAAGGCAGGCTTTGGTTCAAAGGTGAAGGTGAAAAGGTGAAAGGGTGAAAGGGAGAATGGGAGAGCAAGAGCCTGTGAGCTTGTGAGCGTGAAAGTGAGTTGTAATAGTCAGACCGAGTGCCACGCTTTGATGAAATTAGAATTTGGCACTGATTGATTGCGTGGCGTATCGAGGAATGACGGTAAAGGAAAAAGTCGGAAGACAGAAGTCCGAAGTGATTGGCAGACCGAGTTGAAAAACCGAAAATGGGAGCATAAAGTTAAATGACAATATATTTCGTATTTTCTTAGCACCGTAGGTGCGATATATTTGTAGAAGAATCAATATCAAAAATAAAAGAGTGCCGTAGGTACGAAATAGTAAAATGCAAATATTACACAAAATGCTAAATTAACAGATTTACAGAGTTTTGCAAATACTTGTCATTGGTAGTGACTTTTCCTGAAATAAATTTAAACTAAACTTAGAATATTTAAAAACTAATTGTTATTGGCTTTTTTATTTTCCAGCAATTTCACATAAGCTGAAACCATACCAATTAGTCCGAAAATATGAAATCCAAAACTCAACCAATCTTTAGCATATACAAAAATTAATGAATCAATTCCATATACTATTATACCTGCTAAAAATGCCCATCTTTTTTCTTGTTTTGCGTAATACCAGAAAAGAACAAATACTGATGAAACTAATGCACTAGTGAGTAAATTGTATATTGTGAATTGACCTGTCAGGCCATAAATCTCACCATCAATAACCTGGGTAATACCTAAACCAAATAATAGGTAAAATTTCCATTCTAATATTAGCCCAATTGAGTTAATCACTGATAATATTGCGATAGTTAAAAACCAACCGGCTTGACTTTTTATATTGTTTTTTGTTTTTAATATTTCTTTAACATCTGTTTCTTTTTTATTTCTTTTTGCTTTTAAAATTATTTCAGCAGATAATTCAATTTTTCTGTCTTTAATTATTTTGTTTGCAATCTCAACTTCAAGATTGTTCCATTCATCAGGATTGGCAATAATGTCAACAATATCAGCATCTGAAAATGTGTAAAGATAATGATCTACTGTCTTGTCCTGAAATAAGTTTACAAAAAATGTAAACAAAAATCAGGATTATGAAAAGAAAAGTAAATCAATACACGGACGAATTCAGATTAAAAGTAGTTACGGAATACGTTGAAACTGCAATTAGTCAAGAAGCA
>JAIPBB010000188.1 GCA_021739805.1 Saprospiraceae bacterium
AAACTGATATCACCACTAAGAGTGGGTTATCAGAAAACTATGTGGTAGGCTCGACTGCAAACATTCCTTTAAATAAAATAGAAGAAAACCCTTTTCAACCACGTGAAGACTTCGATGAGTCTTCAATCAATGAGCTGGCTAAATCCATTGAAAATCAAGGCTTGATTCAGCCAAACACAGTTCGTAAAATGGGTTATGATAACTATCAGCTAATTTCGGGAGAAAGAAGAATGCGTGCTGCTGCAGTTGCAGGTTTAACTGAAATACCTGCTTATATCAGGATTGCTGACGACCAGCAAATGCTTGAAATGGCTTTAGTTGAAAATATTCAACGAGAAAATTTAAATGCAATTGAAATTGCAATTAGCTATAATCGTCTTCTTGAAGAATGTAAACTTACTCAACAAGGTTTAAGCTCAAGAGTAGGGAAGAATCGAACCACAATTACTAATTATATCAGGTTGCTGAAACTTCCGGCAGAAATTCAAATTGCCATTCGTGACAATAAAATTTCGATGGGTCATGCTCGTGCTATTATTTCAATTGATGACCCAATTTACCAGATAAGCATTTTACATAATATAATTGATGATGACCTTTCGGTTAGAGATGTTGAAAAACTTGTAAGAGATTTGAGCCAACTTAAGCTTAACACCAAAGCGAAAGAAAAGCGAAATGATAAACTTCCTGAAAAATATGTGGAAATAAAAGAAAAGCTTGGTACAAAGCTAAATACTAAAATCGAATTGAAAAGAAATAATAAAGGCAAAGGCAATATCGTTATTCAGTTCAAATCAGACGCAGAACTTGATGCAATTATTTCAATTTTAGAAAAATAAACCAAAAATCACAAAAAGTGTTTAGAAAGTTTTTCGATGCAAACTTAAAAAGCAATAATTTGTTTAGCAGATTTTTTGCAATGCTCTTTCTTGCCTCGATTTTTAATCTTATTTTTTCAATATCCCTTTATTCTCAAGAAGAACAGCAATCCAAAAATATTGATACCACTAAAATTCATTCGCCAAAAAGAGCTGCAACCCTATCAGCTGTTTGCCCCGGACTTGGTCAATATTATAATAAAAAATATTGGAAAATCCCTGTAATTTATACAGGTGCCGGAGTTTTAACCTATTTTGCAATTAGCAATCAAAAAAGTTACTCAAATTACAAAACTGCTTATAATCTTAGGACAGATGGTGATTCAACAACCATTGATAACTACGAGATTTATACTGAGCAAGGATTAGTAACTCTTCGCGACTATTATAGGAGAAATCTTGAATTAACAGTTATTCTTTCGGCTGCTCTTTATATTTTAAATATTGTGGACGCTACTGTTGATGCACATTTATACGATTTTGATGTTTCGGAAGATTTATCCATGAAGTTAGAACCAATAATCTATAATTCGGGATTTAATAATAGAGTAAATCCGGGGATTAAGATAACATTCTCGTTGAAATAATATAATTGAAGTAGTGTTTATTTTAAATACATTTTACCTTTTTTGAATAATGAATATCGAACACCGACTAAACGAAGTAAGTCCGTAGGATTAACGATTTAAGATTAAAAACCATAGAACAATAATCTGATATAACCGTATGGATTATGAAAATAGTTTAAATCGTTGGAATTTGGGTTATTGAAATTTATTTGTATTTTGAAAATTGTAATTTGTTATTTTTGAATATTTTAGAAGTATAGACAATAAAAAGCTAATAATTTTATTAATATGAAAATTTCACTATTAGGATACGGTAGGATGGGCAAAGAAATTGAAAAAATTGCTTTGCAACATAATCACGAAATAGTTGCAAAAATTGATTCAGAAAAAGATTGGGAAAATTATTTCAGCGAGTTTAAAAAATCAGATGTCGCAATTGAATTTAGTATTCCCGCTACTGTGGTTGGAAATATTAATAAATGCTTTGACAATAACATTCCAATAGTTGTTGGAACCACTGCCTGGCATGAACATTTCGAAGAAATAAAATCAAAATGTCAAACCGAAAATAAGACTATGTTTTTTGCATCAAATTTTAGTATTGGTGTAAATATTTTTTTTGAAATTAATAAAAAACTTTCAACCTTAATGTCGAACCGAAAAGATTACTCGGTTGAAATTGAAGAAATTCATCATACTCAAAAACTTGATGCTCCAAGTGGAACCGCCATTACACTGGCAAATGATATTATTAAAAATCTTGAACAAAAAACAAAATGGGTAAAGGAAAATGCTGTACAAAATGATGAACTACCGATAAAATCAAAACGAATTGGAGAAATTCCCGGGACTCATATAATTACTTACGACTCTCCAACAGACACTATTGAAATTAAACATACAGCAAAAAGTCGGAAAGGATTTGCTTTAGGAGCAATGTTGGCAGCCGAATTTATAAAAGGTAAATCAGGATTTTTTGAAATGAAAGATTTGTTAGGGATTTAACTTTGGATACATTTTGTAAATAATGAAATAGTACAATATATGTAGTATTCGGTAATCGGTGGTCGGTGGTTGGTATTAGTTCAATTGGGAATCTGAAACCCGAAACCTGAAACTTGCACTTCGACTCCGCTCAGTGTCCGTTCTTGGGTCATTGTGCGGGGTCGAAATGAAACCCGAAACCATTTAACACTCCAAAGCTTAACATTTTTTAACTACATTATAATATGTATAAAATAAAATTTCCGTTCTTTGTACAAATTTAAACAATCAGGGCTATGAGCATTTACACTATCTTATTTATTATTTTTTCCATTCTTTCATTAATTGGAATATGGAAACTTTTTGAAAAGGCGGGTCAGCCGGGATGGACTGTTTTAGTCCCATTTTACAATGCTTATATCTGGCTGAAAATCATTGATAAGCCTTTATGGTGGTTCATTTTTATTTTGACACCATTTATAAATGTTTTCATGCTTTTGTTGATGATTGTTGAATTAGTAAAATGTTATAATAAATATAGTTTATGGGAACAGGCTTTAAGCGTTATTTTTCCATTTATATATTTACCCTATATGGGATTTTTTGAAAAGGATAAGTATAGTAATCCCAAGGACAGACCCAAAATCAGTAAAACTGTTGTCAGAGAATGGACAGATGCAATTATTTTTGCGGTTATTGCGGCGACAATAATTAGAACCTTTTTAGTGGAAGCTTATACAATCCCAACATCTTCAATGGAAAAATCTTTATTAATAGGAGATTTTTTATTTGTAAGCAAAATCAGCTATGGTCCTAAAGTGCCAAACACTCCAATCGCTTTTCCTTTTGTTCATCACACTTTACCTTTGACCAAGCAAACAAAATCATATCTTGAATGGATTAAACTTCCTTATTATCGTTTTCCCGGTTTAAGTGAAATAAAAAGATTCGATGCAGTTGTGTTTAATTATCCCGATGGTGACACAGTAGCATTAGAACAGCAAAATGCAAGTTACTACAGTATAATAAGGAACGCTGAGATGTCATTTAAAAGTCAATACGGCTCAAGCTATATTCCCGGTATGGGGCGTAAATATGTTGAAAACAATTACACTATTACAGCAAGACCTGTTGACAAAAGAGAAAACTACATAAAAAGATGTATGGGATTAGCCGGTGATACACTTGAAATAATCAACCAGGATGTTTATATCAATGGTGAAAAAGTTGAAAATCCCGGCATCAAACAATATAGATATAGAATTATTACTGACGGTAGTTATATTAACCAAAAAGTACTTGACGACTTTAATATTAATCCTGATGAAAGATATAATATCAATGGTGAATTACAATTGGTTATGCCAGATGATGTTGCTGCAAAGCTTAGAAATCTCAAAAACATAAAAAAAGTTGAAAGAGTTCTTAGTCCTAAGGGTTATTGGAATCCTGATGTTTTACCTCATGATTCCTCATTGGCAATATGGAATGAAGACAACTTCGGTCCGATTTATATTCCAAAAGTCGGCACAACTGTTAAATTAACCCCCCTTAATCTTGCTTTATACACCAGGATTATTGATGTTTATGAAAACAATGATTTAGAAGTAAAAGGTGATAAAATTTTTATTAATGGTGTTGAGTCTGATTCTTACACATTCAAAATGGACTACTATTGGATGATGGGAGACAATCGTCATAATTCAGCTGATTCACGTTTCTGGGGCTTTGTCCCAATGGACCATATTGTTGGTAAAGCAGTTTTCATTTGGCTTTCGCTTGATCAGAACAAAAAATGGTTTGATGGTAAAATCAGATGGAATAAAATGTTTAGACTTCCTAAATAGTATTTAAAGTTGAAGTCAAACAATTCATAAAATAAATCACTCAAAAACAAATAAATAAACAAATATCAATGATTAGATATAATTATTGTGGGTGCTCTAGCTTAATTACTTCAATTCCGGAAGCTTGGTTTTGGCATTTTTAATTTCATCTTCTTCAATACCAAATTCATCCCTAACCTTAACATATAATTCATATTCTTTAGAGTGAATATCACCATCCGCCAGCATTACTTTATCCATCCATGCTAATGCTCTGACTTTTTCGTTGTGGTTACACATTTTAATAACACTAATTGCCTTACGTAATTGCTCGTTCTGGCTTCCGAAATCAGAATTAATAAAGTTGTCAAAATCTTTGTTGGAAATTTTCTCAACTTTTCTCATCAATCTCATCGTTTGCCATTCAGGGTCAGCAGCATCAAATGCTTTTTTACCGTCTGCACCGGCCATTAACCAATATAAATATAATAATGCGGATTTGTAATTTAAGGATTCTTCCATAATTTTGAATTTTAAACAATTAATAATTAATAGCAAAAAAAGCGTTTTAAATTGTTGTACCAAATTTAAAATAATATTTATATAAAAACAAATTATCTGTCTGCTAATTTACATTAATTTATTAAAAACGGTAATTTGTCGTTTTTTTATTCAAAATAAAAATTATACTTTTATATCAGATTATTTTATAAATTTATGCAACTAAATAACTAAGAAAAAGTAAAACAGCATTTAAATTGGAACTATCTTCATGAATCCCAGAACCAAAAATATAATTCTATATTCATTATTTAGTTTAATTTTCATTGCGATAATTAACTTCATCCTACTTCATTTTGAAAAAGGTCAACCAGGTTCTGTAATTAATAATATAAGTGATGCTATTTGGTATATGCTTGTAAGTATCACATCAGTTGGTTATGGTGATAAAGTTCCTGTAACTAATGGAGGCAGAGTAATAGGATACTTTTATGTTATTGCCAGTTTAGGTGTTTTAGGTGTTTTAATAAGTAGTATTTCATCAAATATTTATACCATGATAGAAGAAAAAAAACTTGGCTACCGTGGAACTTCATTCGAAGACCACATTGTTTTCATTGGCTGGAATGATTTTAGTCGTATGGTTGTTGATGAAGTTCATTCAACTATGCGACAATTTGCAGTTGTTACAAATAAAAAGGACGATGTTGATTTATTTTATGAAGAATATAAAAAGAAAAAATCATTTGTGCTTTTCGCAGATTATCACAACCTTGATGTTATTGAAAAAGTAAATCCTTCTAAAGCATCGGAGGTTTTCATCAACTTTGGTAACGATACTGATTCGCTACTTTATGTAATAAATTTCAAAACTAAATACCCACAACCAGATATAATTGTCTCACTTGAAAACTCAAAACTAAAAAATACTTTTCTTGCTGCCGGTGTAAAATATGTTGTTTCGAGTAACGAAATTGCATCGAAACTTGTAGCAAGCTATATTTTTGAACCTGATGTTGCAGAATTAAATATTGACCTATTAAGTTCAGCTCAAACTGAATTCGAATTTGATAATCAAGAATATAAAGTAATAGACCAGAATCCCTATCTTGGCAAAGATTATATTGATGCATTTGTTGACATTAAAATGACTTACGATTGTGTTTTGTTAGGTATTAGCAAGCTAATAGACGGGAATAGAAAACTACTGACTAATCCTAAAAGGGGAACCAAAATAAATATGGGAGATTATTTAATTCTAATGACAAGCGGAGCTACCAAAAAACGGATAGAAAGAGATTTTGGAATATTTGAAGGGAGGATATAGTATAATTTTCTTTTCGCTAAAATATAATTTGAAACTAATAATTTGTTTTTTGTTATTTATTAACTATTTTTACACATTCATTATAAACGTATAAATTTAAAAAATTATAAAAATGAGAACTAAATCCTTATTAAAAGTGTTGATTGTATTGGTTTTCGCATGCAGTACATTTGTATCAAAATCACAGATTAAAATTCTAACCGGCTTCGAAGGAGGCTCGTATTATGAAATGGCAAATGACCTAAATAAGGTTATACCTCCAAATAAAAAAATAACTTCTGAAACTCGCCAGGTTCCTGTGGTTGATTCAACTGGAAAAGCTCTTTTAGATGAAGAAGGAAGAGAAATAACAGAAGACGTAACCACTTCAGATACTGTCATCACTAATTTTGCTGAAGTAATGACTTCTGATGGCTCGTATTATAATTTCCTAAAACTTAACAAATCAAATGTTGATGTCACTTTTCTTCAGTATGATGTTATTCTGTATGAAGAATTGAAAGACCTAAAAAGGAAATTTCAAAAAACTGAAAACATTAGAATTTTACTTTCACTAGGAGTTGAAGAAATTCACTTAATCACTAAACGTGATAACGATAAAATTAATTCTTTAAAAGACCTTAAGAAAAAAAATGTAGGAATTGGTTCAGCAATGCAGGGAACTAATATAACTGCAAAATTTATCAAAGAAAAAACAGGTATAAATTGGTATGATGTAGAAATACCATTCGACAAAGCTTTTAGAGCTTTAATGAATGATGATATTGACGCATTCTTTTTTGTTGGTGCTGCTCCTGTTAATTCTTTGAATAAATTATCACCTACACTTAAAGACCAAATAAAATTAGTTCCTATTGTTGATGATAAGTTAAAAGATGCTTATGAACCGGCAACAATTACTGCTGACACCTATACATGGGTTGACAAAGATGTTCAAACTTATGGTGTTCGTTCTGTAATGGTTGCATCAATAGCCGATGAAACTCCACAACAAGCTGAGAAATTAAGTTCATTCCTTAATGCTATTAAAAATAATTTGACTAAATTACAAGCTGAAGGTCATCCGGCCTGGAAAGTTGTAAACTTTAAGGATAATGGTATTGAGTGGGAATTTCATGATGTTGCGAAAAAATTAATGCAATAAATTTGCATCAAGCCTTCGAGATTTCGAAGGCTTTTTTTATTCTTCATCTTTTTTCAACTTCTGATTAATTATCTCATGTGAATGTTGAATGTTTTCAGGCTGAATCACAACTGTAAAAATATTCAAAGACCTATATTTCTCACAGACAATTTCAGCATATCGTTCAGAATAGAAAGGCTCTGAAAGATAAGCGTAACCACCTGCAATCTCAGTTTTATGGAGGTCTTTAATAATAGTCTCAATAGCTGTTTCCTGCTCAGAATTTTGTGGAACTACAGCAACTTTATAAACTGGTGAATCAGACTCCCCACTCAGGTAATCAGCTATTATACCGGTTAACTCATCAAGAATAAGTTCTTCTTCACGTGTAACCTGGTCATCTGCATTAACGAGCATTTTTATAACATCACCCAATTGTGAAACTTGATTTTCAGGAGGTGAAGTAACTAAATAATCCGTCATTGATTCCCTTAATTCATGAAATCCAACACCATTTTTTGAACCAAAATTATCTCTTACATAATCCCAATCGATTTTAATTCCCCATACTTCGGCAAAAGTTTCTATAAACTCTATTTCTTTTGGATCCAAATCATCGTCAATCATAGCTACCTGACCGAGAATATCAATAATTATGTCAGCACCAGAAGGCTTAAAAAATGCCTTAGCTAAATCAGTAGCTTCCTCACGCTCTAACTTAAGAGCTTGTTTTAACAGCACAAAGAATCCCTTTCGGCGACTACCGGCAACCCAAAATCCCACACCTATCATTGTAGTCATAATACTACCAGTTATCCACATAAGATTTGCAGCCATTTGTGGATAACCTCCATCAATTATATTCTTGAAAACGAATAAACTATTAATCACAATACTAATGAACATTGCAGAAATAGAAATACTCTCAGCCACAACCCTTTCGTGCTTTCTTGACCATAATTTATTAAGCATGAAATAAATCTGGATAAAAGTCATTATAGCAGCAATTATTGCTAAAAGATTAGTAACCAATCTTACACTAACGTACTCCTTTTTGTAAACAGGCCAATCAATATGTTTTCTATCGCTAAAGTCAACTTGCTCCCATTTAGGATGTGATAGTTTATTCTTTCTGATTCCTTTAATATTTTCCTTTAAATCATTATATAAAAGCTTTATATCAGCATCCATAGATTCATCAATATTCTTAGTGTTGACGACTAATAATGATCTGACAGTGTAGGTTTTAATATCATCATCAACCCAGGCATAAGTTCCTGATTCAATTGTTTTTTTTGTGTAAATATCATCAAGTCTTTTGTCCTGAATGGGTATAAGTTTAATTATATTACTTAACTCCTTAGATAATGATTTGAGAGCATTAGCAGGTGCTGCTCCAACAAAGAAAAAAGCATCTATACTATCAGATAAAAGAGCTTGAAACGAATTATCAAAAGGTATTTCGCTATCAATCCAATCAATCTCTGTTCTGAGTTTAATAAAATTTGCAGTGATGTTTGAACCTGCATTTTTTGAACCTATTCCTACAATCTTACCTTTTAAATCCGAAATTGAATTAATCTTACTATTATTCTTTGTAATCAAGTGAATTTCCTCATAATACAAAGGAAGAAACATTTTTATATAATCCTTAATATCTGGAAACTCGAGGCTTTTATACAATAATACATCATGCTGCATAAAAGCAATCTGAATGCTATCAGACAACAAGCGATTAAAGTTATCAATACTGCCTTTTGTCGAATAAATAAGCATCGGCACATCCGTATTATTCTTAATATCCTGTGCAAACTGATTATAAATTTCAGTTTCAAAACCCGAAACAATTTTTATTTGAGACGAAGCTTTTATAGAGACTAATAATAATGCTCCCAGAATATACCAACTAAATATGTGTTTTCTCATTCTATAATTTTTTAGATAAATTTAAATCAATCCGACATTTCATATTTTCTTCTAACAAATTTATAATAATATTTCGTTTGTGATAAAATTTATTTTTCGGATAATTAATATTAATTTTGGAGTAACAAAATCAGATTTTTTTGACTGGTATGTTGATTAAAAAAATATTGAATACTTAGAACAACTAATAAATAAGGATATAATGAAAAATTTAACTGATAATGAGAAGAAACTTTTTGAAAAAAAAGCCACATCTATTACTGATAATGATGAGATAAGAATCAAAAAACAAGCTGCAATTGAGATTGATAAACTCAAAAAAATTGCTTTAGGTTCTAAGAAATCTGCAAAATTTCTAGAACTTATAGAAAATGCACAATTGTTTTATGATATAAGTAATACTGACAAATTTCATTTACCAATTAGTTCCCGAAAATGGATAGCTTTTGGATTAGATTATTTAATATCACCTTACGATTTAATTCCAGATGCAATTCCGGGAATTGGTTATTCCGATGACGCACTTGTTTTATCCTGGGTTAAATATCTGGTAAACAAAGATTTTGAAAGATACAAAGCATATTTAGAAGCTTTAAAATCACAGGAAACCGGTGGTTTTATAAAACCTTTAAAAGATGGTAAAAATAATCATGAAATAATAATTATTTCAGGAATTTTATGCAAAGCGAATGACCCGAATTATACTTCAATATGGCTAAAGCAAATAGAATCAATTTATCCTGAGTCTTCAATCTCTATTTTCCATTGGAATCATATTAAAACAATTGAGATGGAAGAAGACATTAGAAATCTTGACCATGAATTATCTTTAAAAATCTCTTACGACACTGACGCCTTAAAATTAGACTGGGATGATGCAAAACAACATACTGAAATTTATTCCAAAACTTTTCTGAAAGATTTAGAAGACTTAGTCAAAATTAATAAAAGCAATAAAGTCAGCATTTTCTGTCATAGCCTGGGAACTCATTTGTTTGTGAATTGTTTAAATGAAATTCGCGAAGGTTTAGTTGATGAAGTTTATTTTATGGCTGGAGCAACAAACAACAGGAAAACAATCTTAAAAAATTCTCACAAAATCAATAAAATCATTAATCTTTACATTGAAAATGATTATGTCTTAAGGTTTTTATTTGAAAATTTTGAAAAGGACGACAAACCAATAGGAATTTCACCAATAACAAAAGAATACATTAAAAATATTTTTGATATAGATTGTAGCAAGAAAATTACACGGCATTCTGATTATAAGGAAAAATTAGCTGAGCTATTATAAAAAATGTTTTGATAGTTATAGGT
>JAIPBB010000189.1 GCA_021739805.1 Saprospiraceae bacterium
CCAAGAGCATCAAAAGTTACAATAATTAAGGATAAAGAAGAATTAGTAAATCTTATACATGATATTTTTAAAATTTCCAGAAGTATTACATCTGGTTTGATTCGGGATTTGGATTTAAATAAAAAGACTTATGAAATTTGACAATAGACAATTTTTAATTGACAATTGTCAATTTACAATTGACGATTGACAATAGACAATCAACAATAGACAATTAAAAATTGACAAAAAAAATAAAACCTAAATTATAATGTATAATGGAAACACTTAAAGTATATTCACCTTATGACAATTCGCTTATTGAAGAAGTCGAATTAGTTGGCGAAGAAGAAATTGAAAAAGCTTTATCAACAGCTTATAATTTATTCAACGACAGCTCGAAATGGCTTCCGGCTTACGAAAGAGTTGAAATTCTTGATAGAGTTGTCAGCCTGATGCTCGAAAATGTTGAAGAACTTACTAAAATAGCAGCAGGAGAAGGTGGCAAACCATATATGGACTCCAAAGTGGAAGTGAACCGTGCTATCAACGGAGTTAAACTGGCAATGGAGCATATCGGGCAAATGAAGGGTGAGCAAATTCCAATGGGACACACTAAAAGTTCTGTTAACCGCTTGGCTTACACTATGCATGAGCCTATTGGAGTGGTTTCTTCAATAAGTGCTTTTAATCATCCGTTAAATCTGATAATTCATCAAACTATTCCGGCAATTGCTGTTGGTGCTCCTGTTATTATTAAACCTGCATCATCAACGCCTTTATCTTGTTTGGCATTTATTAATATTTTACGAAAAGCCGGATTGCCTGAAGAATGGTGTCAACCAATTATTTGTAATCGGGAAGATGCTGAAAAACTCTATACCGACCCAAGAATAAATTATTTGTCTTTTATTGGCTCGGCTGAAGTTGGCTGGAAAATGCGGTCAAAACTTGCTCCCGGAACCAGGTGTGCATTGGAACATGGTGGAGTAGCTCCTGTAATTGTTGAAGAAGATGCTGATATTGATGCTATGCTTCCGGCTTTGGTTAAAGGTGGTTTTTATCACGCAGGTCAGGTTTGTGTATCGGTTCAAAAGGTTTTTGTGCATTTCGAAATTTGCGAAGAAGTTACTGACCGACTATCAAATATGGCAACAAATCTTGTGGTTGGCGACCCTCTTGACCCAACAACAGAAGTTGGTCCATTAATTTCACTTGCTGAAGTTGAAAGAGTTGAAAAATGGGTAAACGAAGCAATAGAAGGAGGAGCAAAACTTATTTGTGGCGGTAAAAGAATATCAGAAAGTTGTTATGAACCAACTATTTTGCTCAATCCACCTGATGATGCTAAAGTTTCAACTCACGAAATATTTGGTCCGGTTGTTTGTATCTATAGTTATTCTGACAGAGATGAAGCTATAAAAAAAGCAAACTCACTTCAATGGGCTTTTCAGGCTTCAGTGTTTACTTCAAATATTGATATTGCACTTGATACAGTTAAAAAACTAAATGCCAGTGCAGTTATGGTAAACGACCACACTGCCTTCCGAGTTGACTGGATGCCTTTTGGTGGCAGAGATTCATCAGGAATAGGAATCGGGGGAATTCCTTATTCTATGCACGAAATGACCAGGGAGAAGCTTATGGTTATTAAGAGTGGGGTGTTGTGAAATGGTTTAACAATCGACTCATTTCGACTCGCCCAATGAACACTCTCAGTGCAGTAGTTTAAGGTATAATACTCAAAAATAGTTTTATAAAACTTGGCATACAACTTAGATGACAAAAAAACCGTAATTAAGTTTATTAATTTTCGAATAAGTTAATTATTCACTATGATTAATTTTACAGTTTCCTTATTTCCTTCGGTGATTTTCACTTGATAATTTCCTTTTTCCAGTGGCAAATTAATATTTACAAACTCCATATTCTCAACATGAAAGGCTTCAATCTCAATATTGTTTTCATTGTATATTCCAACTTTCGCATCTCTCACAATGTGTGAAAAATGAATCATAAGGTGCTTATTCATATAGTTGATTATAAATGACATATACGTTATTGTTTTGTTATAGTAATTGCTTTGTTAATAATTTGGTTTGTACTTGAAAATCGAATATAGTAAACACCAGAATTAAAGTCATCTATAGGAAGAGTCCAATTACTTTGATTTATGTGCAACTTCTTCCTAATTATGATTCTACCGGCTACGTCAAAAATTACAATATCAAATTGATTGATAAGTGGTTCTGAAGAGAAAAATTGAATTTCATCCTGTGCTGGATTTACAACAACAAAATCAATTTTATTTTCATTTGCACATTGTGATGCTATTGTATTATAGGTAGTAGTTTCTCCATCATAATCCATTTGTGAAAGTCGATAGTATGTTACTTCACTTGTTTCATTATAATCAGTAATCTCATAAGAGCTTAGTGAGTTTGTTGTGCCATTTCCATTTACAATCGCCAATTCTAAAAAGCTTATTCCATCAATGCTTTTTTCAAGAATAAAAAAGTTATTATTAATTTCTGATACAGTTTGCCATTGCAATCTAACTAATCCATTGTCACAATAGGAAGAAAAATCTAAAAGGCTAATTGGTAGAACATCTGATGATTCAGCAAGTGTAATTGTTAGTTCTGAACCATCATTATCAAAAGCTGTTGCACTTACTTCGCTACCATTATCTGATGAGTTAAGCTCTTGCCATTCAATACCTTTTGCTCCGTTGTTGATTAATTGAAAAACCTTTAAGTTTCCAGCAGTATGACCATTAAGTTCAGTTGAGTTATATTTAATAATAAGGCTGGCTTTTAGGTTGGCACTATTTGTCGGGCTGATAGTGATTTTTCTAAAAACCGAATTGTCACCATCGAAGCCAATTTCTCTTTGGTGAGATCTTGAAACCTGACAACTTCCCCAATCAGTAGTTGGAGTTATTGATATTCCTAAACCTGCTATATTGCTTACCCCACTTGATGATATATTAATCGTTCTAGTAATCGTACCATCACCTGCATCTGAATTAGGTGTGTAAGACCCATTTCCAGATGTTGACTTTATCATTGAGTTAGGATTCTCTCCAATAATATCACCATTTAAACCAAGAGATAAAGAATAATCTAGTATATCTAAATCCCCATCTGTCATTGTTAAGTCACCAACTAAAGAAATATTTCTTTGTAGAACAACCCCTGTGGATGAATTGTTTATTATTAAATTGTTGAAGCCAATTGCTCCTGAACCAAAAATTTGTTGACTTGCATTTCCTCGGAACGAAATTGTACTACCACCTTTTGAATTTAAAACACCATCGATATTTAAACTCATGTCTTCTGATAAGTTGAGTCCTCCGGTGATTACCATATTTCCACCTTCAACACTAAGTTGCTGTGCACTTAGGTTGAGACTGAAACAAAGGATAAGACTAATAAACACTAGTCTGAAAACAGAAATATGCTGAATAATAATTTTTATGTTCTTCATGGTTCTGAGTTTTAGCGTAATGCATTTGATTGATTAACTTCCAACTCCGCAAGGCGTTTATCAAGTGCAATTATTGCTTTTTGCTGTGCATTAATAATTTCTTGTTGCTCTTGAACGGCTTTTACCAAAGGCACAACAAATTCAGAATAGCTTAATCCATAAAGCTCCTTGTCATTTTTAGGAGTTTTTACTCCGCTGAAATTATAATTGACATTATTGGCAGCAGTTTCAACTTCTTGGGCAATAAATCCAGTGAAGCGAATGCTATCAACTTCACTATGGTCAGTACTTGCGGTTTGATTAATACCCATTATTTGGTTTTCTTTCTCAATATCAAAATAGTAAGTAACAGGGCGAAGTTGAGTGATAAAATCTAATCCTGGAACATTCTCTTGAACTTGTATTTTTACTCTTGCATCAGAATACTGTGTAAAAGATACTTGTCCTTTGATTTCAGTTATAGAGGTATTTCCAAGATGAATCTGATTGTTGCCTGAAATAGAGGCTCCATAACCAATGGCAGTAGAATTTGAGTAAGTTCCAGATCCAAAAGCACTATAACCAATTGCAGTATTGTAATCACCCGTTGTATTAGCATTCAGAGTGTTATACCCAACAGCAGTATTTCCAGTACCTGAAGTATTTTGGTTTAAAGAATGATAACCAATAGCAGTGTTTTTTGAATCCGTATTTTCTTTTAATGCTTCAGTACCAATAGAGGTGTTCCAATTTCCAGTTTGATTGGAAAATAAAGCATTGTATCCTATTGCGGTATTATCATATCCACTAGTGTTTACTATTAAACTGTTAACTCCTATACCAACATTAAAATTATTACTAGCATCATCATTCCCTCCAGCATTTGCACCAAGAAATAGACTATATCCACCATAAATTCCATCACTTAAATCGTCTATTGAGTTGGCATAAGTTGTTGGAGTAGTCCAAGAAGCTAATCCATTGGCATCTGAAGTCAATACTTTTCCTGCTCCTGGAGTTCCCCCTGTGATTTTAATAGTTCCATTAATATCAATTTGATTTGTAGAAAAATCGCCTCCAATTAATGGAGTAGAAGTTACAGAATTATCGATATATAACTTATTATCAGATGTATTGTTGACACCAGCCATATATCCAATGAAAACACATCCACTAACACTACTGTTTCCAACTGGACCACGACCTGCATAAGACCCAATTGCTGTGTTATTACATCCTGTCAGATTATTGGCATTAGCATATCTACCCAAAGTAGCATTATTAGTTCCTGAAGTAATGCTACTTGAAGCACCATTTCCAAGCGCTGTATTATAGTTTAATCCATCATCTTGGCTACCACTTGAATTTCCAATAAACACAGATGAACCATCATTTATTCCATCACTTAAATCGTCTATTGAGTTAGCATAAGTAGTTGGAGTGGTCCAAGAAGCTAATCCATTGGCATCAGAAGTCAGTACTTTTCCTGCTCCTGGAGTTCCACCTGTGATTTTAATAGTTCCATTAATATCAACTTGATTTGTGGAAAAATCGCCACCGATTAGCGGAGAAATAGTCGAAGAATTATCGATGTATAATTTATTATCTGATGCGTTATTTTTACCGGCTTGGTTTCCCAGAAAAACACATCCACTATTACTACTTGCTTGACCAGCAAAAGCTCCTACAGCTGTATTGTTATTTCCTGCAACGTTTAATCCATTAGCAGAAATTCCAACTGACGTATTATCAGTGCCAGTAACATTACTATTAGAAGAATAACTGCCAAGTGCTGTATTGTTAGTACCTGATATATTATTTTGTAAACTTCTAAAACCAAAACCAGAATTGTAATTGCCATTTGCATTATCATTTATACCTGCTTCTGTCCCTAAAAATATACTATAAGCTGTATTTATCCCATCACTTAGATCATTTATAGTGGGAGAGCTTACTAATTCAGCCCAACCACTATTACTGCTATCATAAAACCAAAAGCTTAGTGTAGTTTCATCATATACAAGTAGCCCATTGGCGGGTGAGCTAATTGCTGTTCTTTGAGCTGTGGTCATTCGTGGAATTAGTACACCTTTAGAAGTGCTTTTCACATCTAGCATAGCAGAACTTGCTGCTGTAGTGTTGTCAGTATTAATTGCTACTTGTGCATTTAGATTTAATACGAGGGCAAAATTTACTAAAACTGTTACGATTAAGATTTTTGTTTTCATAGCTTTAATGTTTAATATTGTTATTAATGATATTATCCTAAATATTTCTTTTTCGAAATGACAAGCAAATCAACAATCAAAAACAATCTTTTCCAATTATTATTGGACGACAATAGGTGTACAGGCAGTTGAAATCAGGTGAACAAAAGGTGGACAAAATGAAAATTAATTGTTTTTACACACTTGAAATACTGTATTATAAGATTTTGTACACCTGCTATTTTCTGAATGTTAGCTTTCATTAGTTATGTAAACATAGAATAATGTATATTTGTGTAAAGAATCAAAACCTAATCCTTTAAGTTAGAACATTTATATATGAAAGCATTATCCATTTTTCTGATTTTATCACTTTTTTCCGGGTTTCTTTTCTCTCAAACTAATGATGAGCAAATCCTAGATTCATTGACTAATGGCAAGAATTTGAATGAGCAATTCGAGATTGTGTCAAATGAAGTTAACAAATACAATTCTGAAAATTTACAAAAACGCTTATTCTATAGCAGAGCTTTACTTGATATTGCCAACCAAACTTCAAATGTTAGACTTATAGGTAGAGCTTACTATGACTTAGCTTACTCTTATGAAATTATTGGTCAATATGATTTAGCCATTGATGCTTGTTTTGAAGCCTTGAAATATCTTGATAAAGCAAATGACACATTGCTTATTGGAATGACTTATAATGAAATTGGTTTAATCTATTCTGCTTCAAATAATACCAGTGAATTATTGAAAGCGATTGAGTATTTCAATAAATTTTTAAAAATCCAAATTGAGAGAAATGATACAGCAGAAATAGCAGGAGCCTATTCCAATATAGGTCTTATTTATATCTATATGCATAATGGTGATTCCGCTTATTATTATTCTAAGAAAGCCTTGGGTTTGCGAGAAAAAATTAAGCAAGAAAGAACTATCCCAATTTCATTAGGAAATATTGGTATTTCTTTATTCTATTTGGGGCAAAAAGACAGTGCATTATATTATTATGACAAAGCAATTGAGCTTTATACAAAATTAAACAATTTGTATGGTTTAAACGAAACTTATCGAAATTATATCACTTTTTATTTAGATGAAAATGAAGCTGAAAAGGCAAAATATTATATTGATAGATACGATGAAAACAGTTTGAAAATAAATAGTTTAAGAATTACTCAAACATCTAATTTTAACAAATATCAATATTATAAGGCAATTAATAATAGCGATGAAGCTTTAAAATATTTTGAATTGTATAAATCCATATCTGATACAATTAATGATGATAAGATTAAAAATAGAATAGCAAATGTTGAGGCTGTTTATAGACTAGACAAAAGAGAAAAAGAGATTGCATTGTTACAAGAAAAGGATAAGCTAAGAGATGAGGAAGAAAAAAACCGAAAGCAAAGAAATACCTTTATATTTATTCTTATAGCACTACTAGTTACGATATTATTTATTATTGCCATATCCACGATTCGCAAGAGCAGACACAAAAGGAAATTACTAGAATTAGAAAATCAAGCCTTTGAGAAAGAAAAAGCACTTGCTAAAAGTGAATTGGAGAAAAGTAAATTAAAAGAAGAAGAGCTAAATACGCAGCTAGAATACAAATCAAAGCAATTGACTTCCCACGCATTAAATATGATGAAAAAAAATCAGTTTCTTCAGGAGCTTGAAAATGATATTTTACATATTAGTAAAGATTCGGATGATAAAGTGAAGAATAAGTTAAGAAATTTAAAACGATCAATTGCCCGAATGAATAAATCTGAGAAAGATTGGGAGTTATTTAAAAACTATTTTGAAGAAGTAAATCAAGGGTTCTACAATAGAATATCAGATAAACATGAAGGTCTATCTTCAAATGATAATAAATTGTTAGCACTTATCAAACTAAATATGAATATAAAAGAAACAGCATCTGTTCTAAATATTTCTCCCGACAGTGTTAAAACTGCTCGGTATCGTTTGCGTAAGAAAATTGGATTGAAACAAGACGAAGATTTATATGAATTTGTAAGTAAGATTTAATCTACTTGGTTTCACACTCTGATTTACCATTAATAAAAATTTCCTTCATTAGATTAATTTGTTCAGGTGTGCCAAGAACAAAGAGTTTTGTATTAGGTAGCATTTTTGTATCTGGAGTAGGATTTATTATATATTCTCCATCGGGAGTTTTGAAACCAACAATATTAGCACCGGTCTTTTTTCTGATTCCTAAATCATAAATGGTATTATTAATCATACTTTCAGGCAAATTACTACAAATAATTTCTTCAAGATTTGTTTTAGCTTCTCCCTGAAAAGATATATTATCAAGGAATTCAACAACATCGGGTTTAAGAACTAGTGATGCCATGTGTTCACCTCCAACTTTTTCGGGCATAACAACATGATTTGCTCCGGCGGTCCTAAGTTTTCTTTCAGAAGCTTTATTCGAAGCCCTGCTAATAATGTTTAAACTTCGGTTTAATGCACGTGCAGTTAAAACAACAAATAAATTATCAGCATCAATTGGCAAAGTAGACACAACTGCTTTTGCTCTATTAATTCCGGCAGCAATAAGAGTTTCATCTTCGGTTGCATCACCTTCCCAAAAATTAATATCATTAGTTTGATTATTTGTAATTATCTCATGATTTGTTTCAATAATTACAAATGGTTGTTTGTGGGCTAAAAGGCCTTTAACAGCTTGCTGTCCATTTCTGCCATAACCGACAACAATTACATGATTGTCTTTTCTTTTCATTTCTATATTGTTTCTGTATTTCCTAAATACCTGGTGTATTTGACCTTCGACAAAATATTTTGTAATAATCGAAATAGCATAAGCTAGAGTAAACCAACTTGTTGTTATTAGAAAAATTGTAAATACTCTTCCACCGTCACTAAATTCATGAATTTCACGAAAACCAACCGTTGAAACTGTAATAATGGTCATATATAAAGCATCAAAAAAACTATCTTTTTCGATTATCATATATCCTAGAATCCCGACAACTAAAATAATAATCATCAACAATATTGCATAACGCAATAAAGCCCTAACGAATATTCTTTCGAAAACATCGTCAAAAAATCGTCCTATTCTATGTTTTACACTCAATTTTGAAAATTTAATTTTTTTGACAAAGATAGTTAATATCATAGCAATTATCTGTAAAGAAAATAATTTTTAAGCTGTTCGAAGGATTTTATTACCGATAGAACATTCCAAACATCTTTTCCTATTACAATAATTGTTTTTCAACTCCAGTAATGCCTGTGATTCAAGTGCAGATGCAGTTTTCAACCCAATGGAATTCCATTTTTTTATTATTGCGTTGGTTTCATTAGGAATTTCATTAAGAAAGTTCATTAGTCTTTCACTATAACTATCATTGTGTTTATATCTTCCATAAACAAACAGAAAAGGAATCACTGTGTTTATTAGTATAAGATTCACTGCATTATCGCCAAATTTCTTAATTCGCTTAGTTGAAGTTTTATCAAAATTATAATGGTCTTCCCAATAAACCGTAGTTTGTAAATTAAAAAGTTCTCTCAATTCCAACAACGACCGACTTTCAATAACTTTTGAAAATAAAGCTGATGATTTATAAAGCAAGTCGGCAAACTGAGCAATTCGAATTGTAGGGAAATTTGATGGTCTCAAACGAAGAAATTTCCATAAATGTCCATCAATTGGATTGAGTAAATACTTTTTCTTTAGGAAGTTATATTCTGTTTTTAATTTTTGAGCATATTCATCTTTGAATTTTTTCTCAAGTAAACCTGCTTGTCCGAAAAGCAATGCTTCAATTTGAAATATGTTACTTTTATGTTTTGCAATAATTTGAATAGGTAAAGATTTAGCCAATAATTCAAATGCTTCGGAATTAGTATTAAAACCAAAATTTCTTGCAAGAGATTGATAAAATGTCTGTTCCCAATTATTATTGCAAAGCCCAAGAGTGTCACTTATCATTTGAGATTTTCTTTCCAATCGCTCAATCATAATTCTCTCGAGCCAGTTCGAAATGGTGAAAGTATCAACTGAACTTATTTGGTTTACGCATGGAATCCATGTTTTGCTGAAGATAAATTCCTTATACTTTTCTAAAAGTTTTTTATTGAATTTATCCTTTAGCTCTACAACCGGTATTAACTCATTATTAATCCTGTATAAATCTAAATCATGATTAAAAACCACATGTAGAATTATATTATCGTATGCTTTATCATTAGAATGATTATGCCTGATCCAGTCGGAAGAATTAATATGAATTTCGACATTGCCTGCCCACAAAGTTTCACCTATACGAACTTTGGCATTAAAAAAATCCGGTCCTGAATCTGTATTGTGTTCACCTTGGTTTACTATTATTACATCTTCGCCTGATTGAAGTTTTAGGTTTTTATCAATCAAATTATATTTCCATAAATAATGGAGAAATTCTTCTGTCATTTCGATTTATATTTAATAAAATAAAATTACAACAATCTTTTGTAATAAAAAATTATTCTGTAGTTTTGGATAAAAATATTTTATGAAAACTAAACTTTTATTAATTATTCTTATCCCACTTTTCATTGGATGTAATATTTTCAAAAAGAATGATACAGTTGTCGTTGAAGAAGAAGTGGTTGAAGATGTAGTATTATCAGACTATGAATCCGGTGATGAAATTTTTATGGTTGTTGAAACCCCTCCTAAGT
>JAIPBB010000190.1 GCA_021739805.1 Saprospiraceae bacterium
ATAAAAGGGAAATACTTGCAGCTATATCTTGATGAATTTTGCTACAAATTAAATCGTAGATACTTCGGGGATAGGTTGTTTGATAGGCTTGCTATTGCAATGTCTAATAATTACTGGTACAATAACGAATAAGCAAATATTTCAATATGAAAACAAATTGTGGAAACTGTATTTTTAAATCATCTGCAGTAAAGTCATTAAATTCTAATGAGTTAGTAGAGTTAAGCAATAATTGTGTACAAATTGATTTTGAAAAAGGTGATGTTATTTTTAAACAAGGAGCAATATCATCAAATATTATTTATTTAAAATCAGGGCTTGTAAAAGTTCATATTAAAGGACCTTATAAAGAACAAATAATTAATATTACAAAAGCACCAACATATTTAGGTATTCCATCATGCTTTAATAATAAAATCAATGAATATTCAGCTACAGCAATAGAAAAAGCTGATGTTTGTTTCATTGATGTTAATTTATTTAAAGATTTTATTTATAAAGGTGATGAATTTGCTTATGAAATTATTGTTGAATTGTGCCGAAGCAATGTTAATACATATAAAAAATGTGTAAACAGAACTCAAAAGCAAATACATGGTCGTGTGGCAGAAGCATTATTATTTTTACATAAAGACATTTATAAAAATAAAAATATAGACCTTCCAATATCAAGAAATGAATTTGCAAGTTTAGTTGACACCTCACGAGAAAGTATTTGCCGGATTTTAAGTCAATTTAATAATGATGGAATTATTAAATTAAGCGGAAACAATTGTGAACTCTTAAATGAAGATTTATTGATAAAAATAAGTAAAAACGGGTAATTTATAACTACATGTTAATCTGGCTTTTATAAATTAAGAAGAACATTAGTTTTCTTGCAGACACCATTTAGTAAAAACCCGTCTTCGCCTTCTCCTTAGCCTTCTCCTTAGCCTAATTTCAACCTACTTCGCTACAATAATTTTAGCAAGCTTTTGAGAAGAATCACTTTTAAACTCAAGAAAATAAACTCCTGAATTAATGTCATTAAGAGGAAGCTGAATAAAATTTTCACCTTTTTGAAAATTCATATTACCGAAGTTTTTTACTATTTGTCCATTAACATTTAGCAATCTGAAACTTGCTTTTCCGGTTTTATTAAGTTCGAAAACAATATTTGCAATATTGCTAACAGGATTTGGGAAGACCTTTAAATTATCTGAATTTTTATCAATTTTCTCAATACTATAAGGAATCATATAAGAAATAATCGAATAGTCAGCAGTATCAGTATTTCCTTGCCAATATTCCAAATTAAATTTCATTGACTCGAAGAAAGTATAACGAACCATCGCAGCACTCTCCAACCTGATAAGCATAACACCTTCGCTTTGTCCGTCAATGCTTCCATCCGAAGCGAATGGACATTTTCCCATAATGATTTGACCGTTTTGGTCAGTGGTGAACTGAAGGTCGGGAATACTATCAAAATATTTTGGATATTGCCCATACAAGCCATAAGTGGATTGAAAAACCTTAACATCAGCATTTGTAATTAAATACCCATTTTGGTCGCGAAAAGTAAATCGATTATGATTTGGCAAATCATTCATAAAAGCACCTTCATTTGCAGGAGAAACATAATTCCCCGAAACTGCCCTATGACCTGAAATCAAATTTAAAGCTGCTGCACTATATTCATCAATATAAGAATAATGCTGATTCATCAAACCATCGATGCTTGCAAAATAAACTGTTGTATCCGCCAAAAAAGGCATCATATTAGTTCCCGAAATAAAATCACCGTATTCTTTAATATTTACAGCACTTCCAAGAGTGTCATCATATACGTTAAAACCAAAAATATCAATCAAATATCTTGCTTTCCCAAGTTCATATAAAATTGAGTCCTGTCGGTAAAATGGATTGGTTACATAAGCATGATTTTTATCGTCATAAAGTCCGTCAGAGATCAAACTTGCAGGAAAGCCATAAGTTAAATCAGCAATGCTGTCATTAACATTTGGCTGTCTCGATGGCGAGTTACCACCGGAAAAAGGAAGGAAATTATTAGGAACAACAATAATACTGTCAATTCTTAGCCTGTCTTCCACTCCATTTGGTGATGCAGGATAAATTGCATCAGGAAAAAAGCTATTCCATCTGTCAATATGGTAATTAGCCCAGTCTTCCCAACAATTTCTATCTCTGTTTAATTTATATTGGTTTTGTTTAAAGTAACTATAAACGTCTTGCTCTACATAAAAATTCACAGCCAATGCATCTGTGTAAATTTCAAGAGTATTATTGTTTTCCTGCTCCTCGCTATGCCATTTATCTGTATCAATTATGAATTCTATTGTATCTCTTTTAAAAGACCAATTTCTGTTTAAGTCAAAAGGCTTAAATTCACTTGCATTAAAATTAACAACTCCTGAATCAATTTCAACTCCATTTAAAAGCCATTTATATTCAATGTCCTGAATAGAATTTGTTGCCCAGTTTTTCACATAAGCACGCCATGTAATATTTTGTCCGATTGTAGGCCATCCTTCAGTTTCAGGATTTGAGCTATTCGCTACATATTTAATCTCGGGTAATCTTTTAATATAACAAACGGTAAAATCCTGCTGATATGGGTCATTAGTAACAGTAACTTCCATAGTGTCAATAAAACTTCCAAATTGAGCAATGATTAAAGAAGTTCCTTTTGCATGACCTGTAACCCAACCCAATGTGTCAACTGTTGCAACTGTTGTATTTGATGAAGTCCAGCTTACATTAGAAAGAATATTAAATGCTAAATCACCATCAAATCCAAGAAATGTATATCGAATCCTGTTATTAAGATAAACCAGGTCTCTTGCCGCTTGAATTTTAGCTGAATCCAAATTGAAATTTAAATAAGCATGCAATTCCCATTCGGTAGGATGAACTTTGTTATCTCCGGTGGTTTTTTGAATAGTCATCCTGACATATTTTGCAGTATCAGGATTAAAAGGCAGATTTTCCCAAACCCATCCCTGAAGTGAATTTTGATTTGTAAGTAAATTATAAGTGCCAACAGCACTATCAAGGTCGGGAAGGGTTTCAGCCGATTCCAATGTCCACCAGCCATCGCCCCAGGTGTGAAGCAAATTCGATTGGATAAAAACAAAAGAAGTATCAAATTCAAGAGTTATAATAAATGGATTTACACCGGCTGTGCGTGCTAAAGAACTTTCATCATAATCAAAAATATCATCCAGATTTCCTAAATCAAAATTGGCATTTTTTGTAATGTTTACAGTATTATTCTGTCGCATACTATTGATATCAAGAGATACAATATTCTGCGCAGAAATCGAGAATGAGATTAATATTATTGAGAATATTAATTGAAGTTTATGGTTCATGTGCTTAGTATTATAAGAAAGGCAAATATAATGGAATTATTATTACGAAATTAAAGTCAGTAAGAGACAATTTTTAAAAGTACAAACTCTTCCAAAATTCTAACAAACTGTTTTACATTTTGAAAAGTAAATTCCAAAAATCAAGTATCAAAAAACAAACAATATCCAAATAACAAAGGATTAAATTCCAAACCGGTCAATTCCAGCTTGTCAATTTATAAAAGAACAACTTAATTTAGATTTTGAATTCCATAGGATTATGAAATCAGATTGTTAATAGAGTAAATCACATTTTTCATCAAGCAAATGTGTGAAAAATTACAAAAATTGTAGAAAAGTAAAGGAAATTTGATTTAAGAACAAGCCTGTCCCGTTTACGAAGTGTCGGGAGATTAACAATTTAAGATTTTTTATGTAATTGGCGATGAAACAACACATCTGAAATCAAATATATGCAATCTTTAATCCTAAAATCATCAATTCATACGTTTACCAATCCACCCTTTTCCTCGCCACCGGCATAGTCATACATCTGGCTCCACCTCCACCTCTTGACAATTCAGAACCTTTAATTGTAACTACACATTTATTATAAGAATGAACATCCACCTTGTCGTTTATAATGTCTTTAGCGTCCAGAATTTCAAAACCAAATTTATTCATTTCATTAAGAGTGTAGGTATTTCGGTCGTAGCCAATTACTTTTCCGGGAGCAAGAGCAAAAAAGTTTGCTCCACTATGCCATTGTTCTCTTTCCTGAACATATAAATCGGAACGACCACCACACGAAATTGGCTCCAAATCCATACCTAAGCCTGATAGAGCCGAAAGTAAATTTTTCTCTTCCTTTATTGAAACTACTTTCCCGTTTTCAATATGAATGTGAATACATAAAAATCTGCTGGAGTTTAGAATCAAAGGTTCGAAAATCATGCATTGAGCCTTATCAATAAAAGTAAAAACCATATCGAGATGAATAAAAGATTCAGGTTTGTAAGGCAGTTCCTGAACCAAAATATGTTTGCTGCCATTAGTTTCTTTAATAGCATTCACAATTGCATCAATTCCTTGTGGGGTAGTTCGAACACTATTTCCTATAATTAAAATATCCTCCCTGGCAACCAAAACATCGCCGCCTTCAAAAGTAGCTTGGTTTTCAGAGTGATTGCTGGCAGAAAGGTTGACAGTTTTTGCATTGAATTTTGGATGATTGTCAAAAATGGCTTGCATAATTAATGCTTCTCTTTCTCGCACTTTGTTTGCCATATTGCTAATCAACACCTTGTTGCGAACCGTAACAGAAGCATCACGCATATAAAAGAAATTATGCAAAGGCTGCAAAGAATATCTTTCATCACTTAAATATCCGGTGAGTGTATCTTTTTTTAATGGAACACCTTCAATTATTTGTCTTGCAAATTCATCACTCTCAAGATTCAATAAATAATCGTTAAGGTTGCAAATGTTCTCATTAGTACAAAGTTTTTGAATAATACTCCTTTTTACATTCTCATCAGTAACAATATCTTTCAACAAATCCTTAACTTGAAACGTTGCAGCGAATTTGTTTAATATTTTCTCTAACTCAGAATATTCAGACTGTGCAACAGATAGATTTAAAATATCGCTGTATAATGCTCTTTCAGCATTTTTTGGAGTCATATTTTCAACTTCTGAACCAGGTCGGTGAAGAATAACAGCTTCTAATTCTCCTATTTCGGAGTTCACATTTATGTCGATTTTTTCCTGCATAATATGCATTAATAAGTTAATTTTCTGATAATTAAATTTTTCTGCAAAATTAGTTTTTTTATTCAGCTTAAATTAGTGTTCAAATTAATTTTTTTTTAAAATTAAAATTATAAATTTGTTGACACTGCATATAACGAAAGGGACTATAAAATGAAACAAGAAACAAAAAAAATAGGTTTCGGAACAACTCCGGTATTCCTTACTGCAATTTCTACTATTCTGGGTGCAATTCTTTTTCTTCGTTTTGGCTATGCTGTCGGGACGCTTGGCTTTGTTGGGGTTTTACTAATCATTTTGATTGGTCATATGATTACAATTCCAACCTCCCTGGCATTATCCGAAATTGCAACTAACACACGTGTTGAAGGTGGTGGAGAATATTTTATTATTTCACGTTCCTTCGGTTTAAACATAGGTGCTACGATTGGAATTGCCTTGTATATGTCGCAGGCGATTAGTGTGGCTTTTTATGTGATAGCTTTTACTGAGGCTTTTGAACCTTTTTTCTCTTGGTTTCATAATTCTTTTGGTTGGGAGCTACCACGACAAGTAATTAGTTTGCCTGCCATGGGTTTATTATCCCTTCTGATTTTAAAAAAAGGAGCTAATATGGGAATGAAAGCTCTTTATATTGTTGTTGCAATTCTTGCTATTTCACTGGTTTTGTTTTTTCTTGGAAAAACTGATTATCAACAAACTCATAGTTTTAGCCTATTTTCCGGCTCAATGAAAAACATGGGTAATTTCTTTGTTGTTTTTGCAATTTGTTTTCCTGCATTTACAGGAATGACTGCGGGTGTAGGGCTTTCGGGTGATTTAAAAGATCCATCAAAATCAATCCCGATTGGTACTGTTCTAGCAACAGTTTGTGGAATGATAATTTATATTTTTATTGCATGGAAAATGACCGCTTCAGCAAGCTCCGAAGATTTAATAAACAATCAATTAATCATGAGTGATATTGCTTTGTTTGGTATTATAATAATACCGATTGGTCTGGCAGCCTCAACAATTTCATCTGCATTAGGCTCAATAATGGTTGCACCCCGAACCCTTCAAGCATTAGCTTCAGATCAATCCTTCCCTTTTAAAAAAATCAATAATGCATTATCAAAAGGAAAAGCTGTGAATAATGAACCCTTTAATGCCTCTATTGTTACCTGTATTATTGCCTTTGCTTTTGTTGCAATGGGCAGTGTTAATGCTGTTGCTGAAATAATTTCAATGTTTTTTATGCTAACCTACGGTTCACTTTGTCTTATATCATTTTTAAATCACTTTGGAGCAGACCCATCATACCGACCAACATTTAAAACGAAATGGTTTTTATCACTAATTGGCTTTTTAATGTGTTTATGGATGATGTTTAAAATAAATGCCGGCTACGCTTTTTCAGCAATTATTTTAATGTTCTTTATCTATTTATATATAAGTCGCTATCATAAAGACAGAGGAGGAATGGAAGCCATTTTCCGTGGAGCAATGTTTCAATTAAGTCGAAAACTACATGTTTTTTTACAACAAACAAAAAAATCAAGCAAACAATCAACCTGGAGACCATCGGCAATTTGTATTACTAAAAGCTCTTTCGAAAGTGAAAAGGCTTTAAATCTTATGAATTGGATTTCGTTTAAATATGGTTTCGGTAGTTATATTCACCTGATTGATGGCTATTACTCAAAGGCATCACATAAACAGGCAGAAGAACTTTTAGAAAAACTAATTGAAATTTCAGAACTTAAAAAAAGCAATGTTTATCTTGATACTATTATTTCACCTTCCTACACATCTGCAATAGCTCAAATAATACAATTACCAAGCATTTCAGGGCTTGAAAATAATATGATTGTTTTTGAATTTGAAAAACATAATCCTATTAATCTTCAGCAAATCGTTGAAAATTATTCTCTTATTCATGCAGGAGATAATGATATTTGCATTTTAAGTTATACAGAAAAAGAAACTATATTCAAAAAAGGCATTCATGTTTGGATAAAGTCAACCGATTATGAAAATTCGAACCTTATGATATTGCTTAGTTATATTATTCTTGGTCATCCCGACTGGAAAAAAGCCAAAATAACAATATTTGATATTTGTAAAAAGGAAGAGATTGAAGCAACTCACGAATTATTACATGACTTAGTTCAAACAGGTCGTCTCCCAATTAGTTCGCATAATATTGAAATTATTAGCCAAGAAGCAAATGTAAGTTCAAAATCCCTAATAAATCAAAAGTCTGCAGGTGCAGCATTAACTTTAATAGGTTTCCGAAGCGAACAATTAAAACATGTTGGAACCGATTTGTTTAAAGGCTATGATAATGTGGGGGATATTTTATTTGTTAATGCTCATAAGAAGAGGGAGATTGAGTAAGTAGGGCAGTAGGCAAAAGGAAAAAGTCGAAAGTAGAAAGGCTAAGGCTAAGGCTAAGGCGAAATGGAAAAGGCAAAAGTAACATAGTCGTACTAGTCAGACCGAGTGCCACGCATTGATGAAATAAGAATTTAGCAAGAAATTAACAGCGTGGCGTATCGAGTTTACCCACCTCTGGTGGGGAATGACGGAAAGTGAAAGGCAATAGGCAATGGGCAGTAGGCAAAAAACAAAAAGTTCTATTTCTTTTTTTAAAGTTTACTCTTTTATAACTTTAAAAATAGCCATCTTTCCTTCTTCTGTTCTTATTTCAACAAAATACACACCCTTCGAAGCTGTAATTTCAAAACTTAGTAAATTGGTAGTTTTATAGCTTTTAGCCAAAACAACTTCTCCAATTATATTTCTTACATTAACATCAATTTCATTATAAGTTTCTCCCAAATTAATTGTTAGATTACCTGATGTTGGATTTGGAAAAAAACTAAAAGAAGAACCAAAAGAATTTTCATGGATTCCAATATTTGCTATGTAATAACATTTTGAAGTATCAACACAGCCATATTTTGTTACTTCTACCCCATAGCTCCCATTTGCAGTTGGAGTGAAAGATTGATAAATCTCACCAATAATTTCTGTAAATCCATTATTGCAATCCAACCATTGGTAAGATGCTCCAGTTGTATTTGTTGATATAGTACTTCCGCTTAATATAATTGATGGATTAAATTCATTTATAGTTAAATTTACAGTAATTACACTATCACAGCCAGCTATATTTGGAATGGTATCCAAATAAGTACCACTGGAGTTCCAGATATAAATTCCACTTGGCGAGATATAGCTTTCACAACTTGTTGGTGAAATTATGCTTGAAGTACTATTCTTAATTGTCAAATTTACTGTAATCACACTATCACTACCAGTTGCATTTAGAATAGTATCCCTATAAGTTCCACTCGAAGTCCAGATATATTTACCGCTAGGTGAGAGGTAACTTTTACAAGCAGTTGGCGATATAGTACTTGAAGTATTATAGTCAATTTGTGCTATATAAATATCGTACATCCAATTACTAATTGAATTTGAGCTTTTGGTTAGAATAATGTTCCCAAATGAAATTGACGGACTGCTAAAGGAGCCTGCAATATAACAAATCCCTCTCGAGCATAAACACAAGCCTTGAATACACTCAGATACTGTACCACCAGAGCTAATAGCACTTAATGTATTGCCTAAACTATCAAATTTAGCAACATAAATATCTATGCCACCTACACTACTTAAATGAAAATTATCAACATTGAGGGATCCGGCAAAATTACCTGCCACATAAGTATACCCAAAAGCATCAGTAGAAATTTTCCTACCATTATTGTTTCCAGAATATCCAAAACTTTTACCCCAGGCAATATTAAAATTCTTATCAAATTTTATTATATAGCTATTAGCACATGAACCGTTACCTGATAAAGTAGCACTACCAAAAGTAATAGATGAGCCTGCAAATGTTCCTGTAGCATATATATAGCCATCTAGATCAGTACATATACTTTCCCCCAGCTCTCCAAGCCCTCCTGTTATTCCACCAAAACTTTTAGCCCATACAATGTTGCCTGAAGCATCATATCTGGCAATAAAAATATCATACGTTGATGTGTCAGTTACTGCGTTAGTCAATACAATAGTGTCAATAGTCAAAGTTGGGCATCTATAATTTCCAATAATGTAAACATTTTCATTTGTGTCAACTGTAATATCATTGGTACTATGATTGAGACCTCCTGCAATACTTTTAGCCCAAACTGCATTTCCGGATGAATTGTATTTTGCGATAAAGCTATTCGAAGGTATTTGACTGGATAAAGTTGTATTTCCAATAGTAAGGTCATTTACAAAACCCCCAATGACATAAATATTTCCATGTATATCCAAATAAACTGTAGATGCCGCTGCTTGCGGTGATTGGATTGAATTTGATTTTTTTGCCCAAACAACATTTCCTAAATTATCATATTTCACCAAAAACATATCAACTCCAGTGGTAGTTAAACTTATCGTATCAAAAGTAATTGTACCTGAAAAACCACCTGCTAAATAAATAAAGCCATTTTTATCTGTACATACACTTGAACAGCTGAGGTTACACCAACCTGTATTTGATAAACATTTTGCCCACATAACATTTCCACAGCTATTTTGTTTTATTAGAAAACTGTGAAATAACCAGCTGGTACTATCATATGCAGGATTATTTAAAGTAATATTTCCAAAAGTAATGGCTGGACTTGTAAAAAACCCACAGGTATAAATATTACCTTCAGAATCTGTTGTTATTGAGTAAATTTCTTCACTATTAATTCCTCCAGCACTAATTGCCCATGCCCAGCTCGGAGTTTGAGCATCAAGGCTCAGGAATATTATTGCTAGTAGTCCTGAAGTGTAAAGTTTTTTCATTGTATTTGAGATTTATATTAATACAATTACAAATATAACTTAAAGACTATCATGTATGCTTAAAGGTTGCATCGAAAAAAATATTTATTTTCAAATTTTGTGTTTTTAGATTCATTGAAGAAAATATATCATCTTTAATGTGTTTTTTATTAAAATTAAAAAACCTACAGCAATAATATTCATTATCTTCACCTCGTTCAAATGACTAATTAATCCATAATTCCAACATTGAATTCAAAACTCAAAAAGATATTATTTCGCCGAAGATCCATATGGATTTTATTGATTTTGATATTAATCATTTGGTATTTACTTTCCTTGCCAAAGCCACTTTTCCATGACCCAACTTCTACTGTTTTAATTGATAGAAATAA
>JAIPBB010000191.1 GCA_021739805.1 Saprospiraceae bacterium
ATAGGTGTTACTATCGGCGTTACAACTTCGTCATCCTTCTTACAACCCGAAATAGCAATAACCACAAATAAGATGCTGAGCATCCATACATTCCATTTTTTCATAATTCTAATTTTTAGTTTTTAATTATTTATTTATTGTTCAATTTTAGTTTCAATATATTTGGTTTATTCAAAAATTTTCAAATTTAATTTGTGAAATTTACTTTATTATCTTTTTAATTATTTTTCATTGTCACATAGTCTTAACATTATTTCTTTACAAACCATGCAGCAGGAAGTTTTCCATCAACAACAATATTTGCTGAAGCGGTTTGTTCCCACGACAAAAGGTCGCTGCTATACAAATATAATTCTTTATTAACTAAAGTACCATTTTCATTTCTGATATGGCATTTTGATGAACAGGAAGCTGTTCCGACATCTGTTCTGCTTGTAATCTTTAATATATTGTGAGGCGAAGTATAGTTATATGTAGGTAGAGCATCAAAGTTTGCATATGCAGGAACACCATATTTTTCCCAATTATCAGGAGCTGCAAGTGTTCGTCTTACCAATGTAAAATCATATCCTGGTTTAAGAGTTGGTAAAGGATTACTGGCGATTTTAAAACCAAGATATGCAGGAACTCTTGCACCATCACCATGAATATGACAACTGCCACAATTATTATAATCCTGGGAGTGACAAACCTGGCAATTAAAGTCAGTAAAGTGTTCAGTATGATAGTTGTTGGATGCACTGCTTGAAGAATGACAGCTAAGGCATTTAGGAAGTGCTACATAAGCATATCGTTGCTCAACAGGCAGTCCATTGCCATGCAGTTCACCACCGGTGTGGCATTCGTGGCAACTAAATCCTTTTTTACTTAAATGTACATCAGGTTGTGTTCCTGAAGCAACACCGAAATATGCATGTCCCCCTCGGGAAGTATGGCAGGTAACGCAAATACTTATCATGTCGGGTGTTTTCTTAAATTGGTGTCCTTGAGCCAATCCACCACCGCCAATTGGAGGTCTCACAACATGACAATTTCCACATGTGCCATGACATGTTGCACAATTTGCATTATATCCTTCTATTTGATGAGCTGGTAATTTGTCGAAATCCTGGCTGCTGGTGTAACCACTTCTAATGGCAACTTTTCGTTTTTGTCCTGTGCCATTATGGAGACTGGTTTTGAATTTATTTACAATAACCTGATGGCAACTTCCACATTTTTCATCATAAAATGCTGATGGATGTGAAATGAAATTCCCTGAGTGGGCTACTAATTTATCTGAAGTTCCTTCAGTTCCATTATGACAACCAACACATCCTACTGCATAATGTCCTGACTTTTTATATTCATCGAAGCCGGCACCACCCATGAAAACACGGTCGTAAGGTTCGTAATGAGGGGCTTCTCCACCACAACCTCCTGCAGGAGCAGCTGTGTCGGGAGTATAAATTTCTTGTAAATGGGCATAGTTGGTATGGCATCCTTCACATGAAGCTAAACTCGTATCAGTTGGAGTTGGTTCAGTTATAGGGACTACTTGTTCAGGGTCTTTTTTACACTTTACCAATGTAAATAATAATAGAACTGCTGTTACTATTGTCAGCATTATTTTAATTGTATTTCTCATAATTATAAGATTTTAAAATAAATTTTCTTTGTGTTATTAATCAAAAGCTTTTGCTATTGTAGATAAATTAAGCCATGACAACAAAAATAATTTAATACTGAGTTTGTAATCTTTTTTAATAGCTGTCATAGAACTGCTTAATTATTGACATATTTGTATAAATAGTTGACATAAATCAATTTTTTTTCCGATTTTATTGTATTTTTGTAAGATATTTGAAGAAGTACTATGACAAATAAAGCCAAATTTACTGCCTGTTCGATTAGCGGTAGCCATTGCAGATGTTTTGACAAACTTCCAAAGGATGAGATTGATTTAATCAATTCTAATTCAGTTTATGTGACCTTTAAAAAAGGTGAAGTTATTTGTAAACAAGGTTCTTTTACTTCTCACATTATGATGATTGAAGAAGGTCTTGTAAAGGTTTATATTGAAAACGGTATAAATACGCTGGTTTTAAAAATAATTACAGAAGATAATTTGTTAGGTTTATCAACTCTTCGCGAGCAATCCAATGTTTTCTCATACTCAGCAATGGCTTATACTGAAACTAAAATCAAACAAATTGATATTAAGACTTTTCTTGGAGTTCTTGATCGAAATGCTACTTTTGCTAAGGAAGTAATAGAAATATTAGGAGCAAATAGCGAACAAATTCAAGGTCGTTTCTTTTGCCTGGTGCACAAACAATCGTTTGGGAAAATTGCTGATATTCTTTTATGCCTTGCTGATCGTGTGTTTAAATCTAAGGATTTTAATTTGCCAATTTCACGAAAAGATTTTGCCGAATTAACTGGCGTGGCTAGCGAAACCGCAAGCAGAATACTAAAGAAATTTGAGGACGATGGATTAATTATAATGGACGGCAAAGCTATTCAGATTTTAGATTACGAACGCCTGGTTAAAATTAGCGAGACGGGTTGATGAAATAATTCTCCTGCATGAATAGGCTTGCATATGAATATTTTTTTATTAGATAACCAAAATGAAAAAACTTTATATTCCTCCCACATTAATTGCCTATTGTTTAGTCGTAATGATTCTTTTCTATTTCTTTATTCCACAATTTAATTTTATTGTTTTTCCTTATAATCTTGCCGGATTAATTATTTCATTTTTAGGATTTATAATAATGGGTAAAGCAAGAGATTTATTCAGAAAACATGAGACCACTTTGAAAATCAAAACTTCATCTCAATTAATTATAGAAGGAGTTTTCACTAAAACAAGAAATCCCATGTATTTAGGAATGACTATATTGATTTTAGGATTTAGCATATGTTCTACTAATCTTTTATCTTTAATCCTACCATTGTTATTTATGATTTTTGTTAGTCAAATATTTATTTCTAAGGAGGAAAAATTAATGGCAGATACTTTTGGAGATGAATATCTTGAATATAAAAAGAAAGTAAGAAGATGGATTTAAAACTCCTGTCCTAAAGTCTTTGCAAGAAAATTCTGAATATCATACATACTTACTTCTTTCAGTCGAAAAACAAAAGATAAAACTTGTCCGTATGGATAAATTCCAAAAACCTTATTTTTAAAAGAAAACCTTAGTAAAATAACATAACGACAACATCAAAAACCTTATTAACCTTATTGATGGCAAAAACTTACTATATGTCAAATTATCGAATCTATATCATCCAGCACATCAAAATAAAATTTAGCCCATATAATATTTTGCAGTATCATCATTTTCTCTAATTTTAAGCAAAATTTGAAATATGTTTGAAATTGATGATGGGAAAATTAAGTATAGAGCATTCAAAACCCCACCAATATTTAAAATATTTACAGCTAGAGAAGAATCTAAAGTATTTAAAATTCAGAATAATTTAGTTCACATTATACTTGTTCTTTGGTACTCTTTTTTAGCATTGACTTTGGGTTGGATAGGAGGAAGTTCACATATAATTTTCGGTACTATTAAAAATGTTCTGGAAACATTACATATCAATATGGCTGGTGGAATTGATTATTCTAAAACTCAAAATGAAACTGAATATGATTATGAAACAAATTATGTGTGGAACAATCTTCTAAGCAAAACCAGAAATAAAATTAATAAATATGAGGTGGAAACAATTCTTCTTATTCAGGATGAATTTAAAAAAATGAATAGAGAATTCTATACTAATGATAATATTGATTTTATAATTTATAATTTGGGTAAGATTGATATTCACCGAATCAGGAAAGATGAAATACTTGATATTTTTGATGCTTTAAAGCTATATTCTAATCATGAAATTGAAGAAGACTATGTATAAAGCAATCATATTTATTATTTTTGTGTGAGCTTAAAACTGTTTTTTATCTATAAAACGGTATATAGATAAAAAAGGTTAATGTTTTTTTATTAACCTTAGCACTCATTATGAGGAAATATTCAATTTTAATTTTAATATTGGTATTCAATGTATGTCATAGCTATAGTCAAGAATTTGCTATTTTTTATATAAATGAAGAAACCGATTATCCATATCGTAAATTTACTAAAGAAGCCAAGAAGCAATACACTTGGGTGATCAATGGTACAGAGATAAAATATAAGACTGGCAGATACAAAATACCTGTCAATTCATCTCATGCATTTGACACTATATATTTTAAGAATATTTTATCTAAAGATGATGTTATATTTACTGATGGAAGGGTTATTTATGATACATTGAAAATCCAAATATTATGTAAATTAAAAGCAAATCATAATTATAGTCTCAGTCAAATATTCCCAGGTAATTTTGAGATATACTCTTTAGATTCATTATGCGTTGAAAAATCTATTATTTTTAAAACTATTAACAAACAAAATAGTGATACTCTATATTTTTTCTTTAATGAATATAATAAGATATTTTCTGATACTATATTAAATTTATCAACTTCCAACAACAAATTGAGAGAAAGTTTTGTCAATGATTTCGCATTATATAGAAATAGTCTTTTTTCTAGATTTTTTGAAAGTAAAAATAATACTAAATTATATAGTTTATCATTTCTTTACCTGCATTCAGAAACTTTGGAAATAATATATGATTTCAAAACAAACAAGTATAAACTTAAAATAGTTGACAAATAACAACAATGCTATCAAAAAATAAAAATTATTAGAAACGCATTTTATTAAGAACGCAGGTAATTATGGAGACTCTAACTAAATGAACAATTTACTCAAAAAAAATGTTTAAGACAAATAATTGATAATACCATGTTCAATATTTTTAAAATTAATAAGTGGATTTTATTAATCCTTGTCGCAGTTTTACCATTTATTGTTCAGTCTTTTTTGTGGCCTCCCCATTTCTATTTAGAAATCGGAACTAAAGCTATTTCAGTGTTCTTTCTTATATATTGGTATTATTCTATAGATTACTTAATCTCAAAGAGTTTTGAATTTGAAAAAAAAATTAATATTTTGACTAAATTATTATATGTTTTCATTGGTATTTATCCTATTATAATTGGGGTATATTTCTTTCCTCTGACAAGTATAAATTCAAATCAACCTGAATTTTATTACATCATCCCTCTTCAAATTTTATGGACAATTTCTTTAATAATAACTTTGATTAGAATAAGTAAAAAAATTAAAGAGAATATGAATGTTTCAGGCGCATTCTGGAAATTATTGTTTTACCCTGTTGGAATAATATTATTACATCCAGAATTTAAAAAAAATGCAGATAAAAAAGTTAAATGATGAAAAACTCTAAACAAAAAATAAAAATCATTAAAACGCCCTTTATTAAGGTCGTTAATATCTTAATCCACTTTAATTAAAACAAATGAAATCACTAATAAAGCACTTTTTAATTTTTACAATCATATTTCTTTCTTCCTGTGAGCCAAAATATGATAAAGCGAAAGATGAGAATGAAACAGAAACTATAAATTTGGATTTAATTCAATTCATTAATCCATTTGTAGGAACAAAAAATATGGGGCATACTTTTCCCGGGGCAACAGCTCCTTTTGGTATGGTACAATTAAGCCCTGAAACAAATCAAATGATGATGTATATTGATGGAGAGTATAATAAAGATGCTTATAAATATTGCTCCGGCTATCAATATAACGATAGTACGATTTTTGGTTTTAGCCATACTCATTTTAGTGGGACAGGTCATTCTGATTTAGGTGATTTTTTAGTGATGCCAACAACAGGAATATTAAATTTAGAACCCGGAACAGCAGATAAAACCCAAAGCGGATATCATTCTCAATTCTCTCATAAAACTGAAAAAGCAGAACCCGGATATTATAAAGTACTGCTAGACAATTATAAAATAAAAGTAGAGCTAACTGCAAGCGACAGAGTCGGTTTTCATCAATACACTTTTCCTAAATCCGATAGTTCGCATATAATTCTTGATTTGATTTCGAATATCTATAATTATGAAGAAAAAAACGTTTGGATCTTTATTCGTGTTGAAAATGATTCTTTAGTTACAGGTTATAGACAAACAAATGGTTGGGCAAGAACAAAAAAGGTGTTTTTTGCAATGCAGTTTTCAAAAGCATTCGAGAGTTATGGACATAAAAAATATGAAAATGTTCAGTATAAAGGTTTTTATAGGAGATTTGATGAAGAGCACAATTTCCCTGAAATGGCCGGCAAAAAAATTCGTGCTTATTTCAATTTTAAAACAGAAGAAAACGAAAAAATTAAAATAAAATTTGCTTTGTCATCTGTAAGCACAAATGGTGCGTTGAAAAATCTGAATGCTGAAATTCCACATTGGGATTTTGAAAAGGTTAAACAACAAACACAAGAAAAATGGAATAATGAATTATCAAAAATAATTGTAGAAACAGAAACCCAAGAGCAAAAAGAAACATTTTATACAGCTTTATATCACACTATGTTAAGCCCGATTATTTATGAAGATGTTGATGGTTCTTATCGTGGTTTAGACCAAAATATTTACCAATCGGATGGCTTTGCAAATTATACAATTTTTTCTCTTTGGGATACTTACAGGGCTTTGCATCCATTGTTTAATATTATTCAGCCTGAGCGAAATAATGATATGATAAAATCCATGCTTGCACATCACGACCAAAGTGTTCATAAAATGTTGCCGGTTTGGAGTCATTATGCAAATGAAAATTGGTGTATGGTCGGCTATCATTCTGTTTCGGTAATTGCCGATGCAATTGTGAAAGGCACAACTAACATTGATTTAAACCGAGCATTAAAGGCTTGTGAAAATACTTCTACTTTGTCGTATTACGATGGTATTGATTATTATATGAACTTAGGATATGTACCCGAAGACATTAGCCCTTATTCTGTTTCAAAAACTCTGGAATATGCTTATGACGATTGGTGTATTGCACAAATTGCAAAAAAGGCAAATGATGAAATTGCTTATAAAAATTATCTAAAACGTTCAGAAAATTATAAGAATGTTTATGATGCTGAAATTGGTTATATGCGACCAAAATTAGTAGATGGTTTATGGCGTAAGGAATTTGACCCGATTAATACTCACGGTCAGGGATTTATTGAAGGTAATGCCTGGAACTATGGATTGTATGTCCCCCATGAAATTGACACAATGATTTCAATGATGGGTGGAAAAGATAAATTCTCGGAGCATTTAGACAGAATTTTCACAACTGAAATAGCTGATGAATTAATTGACAAAAATGAAGATATAACACGTGATGGAATAATAGGAAATTATGTTCATGGCAATGAACCCGGGCATCATATTCCTTATTTGTACAATTGGACAAATCACCCCTGGAAAACCCAGGAAAGAGTTAGAATGATTTTGGAAACTATGTATAGCAATAAAGAAGATGGATTATGCGGAAATGACGATGCAGGACAAATGAGTGCATGGTATGTTTTTAGTTCTTTAGGTTTTTATCCTGTATGTCCCGGCTCAGATTATTATGCAATTGGAAGCCCATTAATTATTCAGGCAAGCATCAAACTTGCTAATAATAAAACTTTGATAATAAAGACAGCGAACCAAAGCAAAGAAAATGTTTATGTAGAAAAAGTTGAGGTAAATGGGAAAGTGATTGTTGGGAATAGTATTAAACATTCGGATATTGTGAGGGGTGGTGAAATTGTTTTTTATATGCGAAATACACCATAAACATAGGTTTAAATTCCCAAAAGCTTTTTTAAGTAGAAAATCCAATTTCAAAACTCATAAAAATAAATTCTACTGAAAATACGTTAAAAGTGCGATAACAAAATAAATCCGTAAACCATGAACCATAAAATTTTCTTTTTACTAATTTTTGTTTTCTGTGCGAGTTTTCAAATTCCGGGGAAACCGGAAAAAACTGATGATGTTAAAATAACATCCGAAGAATTAAAACTCTATGAGTTGATAATGAAATACAGAAAATCCAACAATCTTCCAGAAATCCCTTTGTCAAAGTCCTTGACTTATGTGGCACAGCAACATTGCAAAGATTTGGCATTTAACAAACCCGATGCTGTTAATGGTTGTAATGCCCACAGTTGGTCCGACAAAGGTGAGTGGACAAGCTGTTGTTATACTGCCGACCATAAACAAGCAAATTGCATGTGGGACAAACCCCGTGAATTAACAAATTATGAAGACGACGGTTTTGAAATTGCTGCTACATCCACAGCTACCATGACTGCTGAAATCGCTTTAGAATTATGGCAGGAAAGCTACCACCACAATAATGTTATTTTGAATAAGGATATTTGGAGTGAAGATGTTTGGAGTGCCATTGGAATAGGCATTTATAACGGCTATGCCACAGTTTGGTTTGGAAAATCAACCGACAAAGAAGGAGAACCCACCAGATAATAATTTGCTTAGAAAATTTAATTAATTCTCTTTCTTTAATGTAGTTCTTTTAGATGTTGGTGTTTTTTTTATCTTTGGGAAAATAAACAAAAATAAAAGTTACTGCTTTTTTACATACGTTGTAAGCTATTCAAACCAGAATGAAAAAGGTAATTCTCTACGCAATAGGTTCTTTACTGATTGTTTTTATTATTGGATTTTTAACGCATCAATATTTCTATTACAAAGAGTATAATAGCATCAAAAAAGAGTTGGCACGAAATGAATCAATTGAAAATTTTGAAATACACGTTGGCAACTATGATATTGAAATTGAAGAAATCTATGCAGACATAAATTTTAAAGACGGGAACAGAATAACGTTTACAAATCTTTTTTATCCACAAAGTTTCCAAGAAACCAGTTATGTTGAAATTAATCGAGTAAATAAATGGGAATTTGAGATCAACTCATTTAGAGAGTCAACTTTAGACTATTACATTTTAAGTTCGTTGCGTTTTGGAAAACATGGACAATTAAACAGCTCTATTGAGAAGTCTATTCAAAATGTGACTGAAGCAATTAATAATCGGGATGAAATAACTGACCTAGTTGAGAAAATGCCAATCTACCCTAAAATGGCTATCATTAAACATTTAGATTGGCATGGTAGACCAACCATCACTTTTATCTCAAAGTTTGAGATAGAGAATAAACCTATATGGAAACATGATAAATTCGAAAACAAATTTGACAGTCTTTTATCTGTTTCCATTGAATTGAAAAAAGCACAGCTTACATTGGATTAAATGCATTAGTACCGATTTTATACCCTCTGGCGCTCGTCTTCCGAAGAGTGCATTTAAGGTAAACCACCAATAAATAGTCAAATAATATCACGTCCCTACGGACTTATTTCTTTTGATTTATCGTTTTTTACAAATATTATATCCCTAAAGGGATAGTCCCATAGGGACGTAATATTTGCAGAAATTTGTTTTATGAGTTTTTAGAATCCCGTAGGGATGAAATATTAGATTTGTTTTATAAATAATTCGTACATTTAATGCGAATCAGTAATAAGCCAATTTGTAGCACCCACTCTGAACTTGTTTCAGAGTCTCAATAATAACCAACGCACTAACCATGAAACCCGGCTTCGTTTATATAATGAGTAATAAAAACCGAACCACCCTTTATGTCGGTGTAACCAACAATATTCAAAGAAGAGCGTTAGAACATAAATCGGGTACCGGTTCAGGATTCACCGGAAGGTATAATCTTTTCAATTTACTTTACTTTGAGAAAATTGATGATATTCAAATAGCCAGAAAAAGGGAAAAACAATTGAAAAACTGGCACAGAGACTGGAAATTAAATCTAATAAAAGAAGAAAATCCTGAAATGAAAGATTTGGCTGAAGGATGGTTTACGGAAGATGAGATACGGAATGCAAAGGGGAGATATCTGAAATAGTGATTGCCATGTTTCTAAGGGACTCTGAAACGAGTTCAGAGTTGTTGCTTCGTTGCTAATTTATCAAAATATAATTTTCAAAGAACAATTTTCTTTCAAAACAACCTCGCCAAATAATTAAACCTATCATCTTTATAATGCATTTCGCAATCGAATCCGTTTTGCATTGCAATGTCGCTTAGGTTGCCAAAGTCGATGAAAATCCATTTGAATGGTTAGTCGAGAAGATTTTAGTATTTTAGCTCTTAGTACATGACAAAAAAGCTAAAAAGCTTTATAAATAATTAATAATCAACAATATATGTTAATAACTTTGGTGATAACTTATATAGAAAAATGTTTTTAATAATCTGATATTCAGTATCTTAGATA
>JAIPBB010000192.1 GCA_021739805.1 Saprospiraceae bacterium
CCTTTTCCTAATTTTATTGCATCACTCCATTTCCCATTTCCCAAATTATAAGTTATATATAAATCGCCTGTTCCAACTTTTTTATATCTTGTTGATGAGAAAATCAAAAAACTTTCGTCTGGAGAAATATATGGATCGAAATCATGATAAATTGTATTTATTGGTTCTTTAAGAGCCTTTGGTTTCTCGTATTTGCCGTTTTTATATTCTGACAGAAAAATATCCAGTCCTGAACTCATACTGTTAAAGTCAGAAAAAAAGTAAATGTTTCCATTTTTAGCTATTGTAGGGTACATATAGTTAGAATTATTGTTTATTTCGAGAGGTTTAGGCTTATCCCAAACACTATCAATTAAGTTCATTTCCCAGATATTATAATCATTTATCGAGTCAAATTCAAAAGTAGGGCGGTCGGAAACAAACAGTATTTTTTTGCCATCCTGCGACATAGTAATATCAGAGTTTTTACTTTCTTCATCTGAAAACCATGCACGTTCTGGTTTACTCCAAATATTATTTTCTTTTCTCATTTGCATTACTTTGAAAAAAGCACCGCTTGTTCTAAGTGTAAAATAAAACTCATCGCCTGAAGCTGAAAAAACTGAATTTCCTTCATCGTTGAAAGTTGAAACTATTCCGGGAGCAAAAATTTCGGCAACAGTATCTGGTGGAGTTTCACCTAAAAATTCACCAACAGGATTTACAAAAGGAATCTCTTGCTTTATTTCCGGTTGATTTAAAGTTAATTCAGCATTATCTTTAACCGCATTACCACAGCCAAAAATAAAAACGAGAATCAACAAAAATAAAAATCTGTAGGAATTAATTTTCATAGTTTTAGCTATTTGTACAACAAAACAATAATCTAAGCCGATAGAATTCTAACGGCTTAGATTCAATGAAAAAATTTACATTAGTAGTTATATAGGGTTTTAAAATATTACATTCTTCTAATAATATGCCATTGTTTCTAAAAAGCATAATAACAAAACGATACAAGCTTTTTAATATATTATTTTTGATAAAAGTGTTCATGTTCTTACATTTTAATGTTCATTAATGAACAAATAGTTAATAGATTTAAACATCTATTTAGTTGTTGCAAGAAAACCCGATAAATTTTGATTTTCAGTGAGTTTTTCCCCATCCCTAAAGGGTGAACTCACTGAAAATCAGCCCACCCTTTAGGGACGGGGAAAGGCTGATTTTTATTTCAGGGTCATTTTCTTGCATATATTATTTTTCCACTAATCCGGATTTTTTACGAAACATCAAGGGAACATTATCTTTACCTGGTTCTCCAATTTCAACCAGCTCCCAATCTTTTTCATATTCTTTAACTTTATGTTTAATTACTGTTACTCTATCAATTGATGGAGGTTCACATTCTTCCAGGCTAACTAGTTCAACTCTGTATTTTAGAATTTTGTTCCTTCCATTGATTTTCACATCAATTTCGATGTTTTGTTCGGTTTCAATTTCCGGAACTAATATAACAATTTCCCTCATTTTGCATCCTTTTTAAATTTATTATTCAGATTTTACCGAATCTACGGGGTTTTGCCTAGCCGCTTTAAAAGATTTATACATTGTTATTGTAATAGCAAAAATCATAATAATAAGTCCTGACAATAAGAACACTAATAAATTTATTGAAATACGATTCGAAAAGTTTTCGAGCCATTTATCTAAACCAAAATACGCTATTGGCCATCCAATAATTATTGAAATGGCAACTAATCCTGCAAATTCTTTTGTCAGAAGGATTACTATTTGTTGTGTTGAAGCACCTAAAACTTTTCTAATACCTATTTCTTTGGTTCGTTGCTCAGCCATAAAGGAAACAAGTCCAAATAATCCAAGTCCGGCTACAAAAATTATAAGTATTGTTAAAATTGCAGCTAACTTCCCTAAATTCTCTTCTTCATTATAAAGTTTGCTAAGTTCATCACAAAGTAGGCTTTGCTCAAATGGTCTTTCTTTTACATAAGATTTCCATTTGTTTTCAATGAAAGAAACTACTTCATCATAACTTCCATGCCTTATCCTAACAAAAATATATTTAGTGTACATATAAATTTCTGTATCACTTTCCTTAAGATTTATAACTAATGGTGTTTTGTCATTATGTTGTGATTTTGCATAAAGGTCTTTAAAAACTCCAATTACTTTTTCTTTTCCATCCTGGGAGTTGAACTTTTTGCCCAAAGCATTTTCATTTGTCTTCCAACCTAATTGTTGAACCATAGCTTCATTAATAAGTATGGAATATTTTCTGTCGGTTTTTAATCTTTTATCATAATCCCTACCTGCTACTATTTCGATATCAAAAGTTTCAACAAAATCGTCTCTTACAACCAAGGTGGGATAAAATTGCCATTCGTCAGCAGGGAATCCATCAGGTTTATACTCATGTGTATTATGGTCTTGACCGATAATATAATCTGCTGCTGTTACATTTTCAATATTTGGATTTTGCAACAACTCCTTTTTAAATGAGCTGTATTTGCCAACTATTGAAGAATATCCAGTTGGAATTACTATAACATCATTTTTATTAAATCCAATGTCAGTATTTCGTAAATGATTTAGTTGTTGAAATGTTGTTATTGTCCAGATAATTAAAATAACTGAAATGGTAAATTGCAATATAACCAGTGCTTTCCTGGGAATTGTGGAAAATACCCTGCTTTTTCTAACACCTTTAAAAATATTAATTGGATGAAAAGATGACAAATAAAAAGCCGGATATAATCCCGAAAGAATTCCAATAAATAAGCCGAAAACAATTATAGAAACAAGAAACCTTGGTTGAAGGAGTATTGTGGTTGATACATTTTTGCCTGTGAAACTATTGAAGCCGGGAATTACAAGTTCAACAATCATTAGAGCTATAATAATAGAAATATAAGTTAAGACTACAGCTTCGCTGATAAACTGAATTATTAATTGTCTTTTGAATGCACCAAAAACTTTTTTCACGCCAATTTCCTTTGCTCGTTTTGATGATAAAGCAGTAGCTATGTTAACAAAGTTTATACAAGCTATTATAAGAATAAAAAATGCAATAACAGTTAAAATTTGAATATAACCTATTCTTCCATTTGGTTCTATTTCATAGTCTAGGTCTGATTTTAAATGTATATCTGTAAGTTTTTGCAGATGGAGAGATACATTATCTTTTTCAGCATCATAGAAATATTTGTTTACAAATTCTGGAAATTTATAATTAAGTGAAGCTGGTGAAACTCCATCTTCCAAAAGAAGGTAAGTCCAAAATGGATTCCAAACCCATGTGTTAGGCCATTTCCCACCAAAATAAAATTTAAGCGTTGAAAAACTTGCAAGAAAATCATAGTGAATATGCGATTGGCTTTTGGCATCCTCAATTACTCCTGTAACAGTGAAGTTCAAATGGTCATTTTCATTTAAACGTAACACTTTTCCAATTGGATTTTCATCTCCAAAATATCTTTCGGCAGTAGATTTTGTGATTACAATTGTAAAAGGTTTTGAAAGTGCCGTTTTTGGGTCTCCCAGAATAAATGGTATATCAAAAATATCAAAAACAGTGGAGTCAACATAAAAGAATCTTTTTTCTTTGAATTTTTTCTCTTTATATTCAATAAAGAAATCTGATCCCCATTCATTGTAAAACCGAACTGATGATTTAACAATTTCAGGATATTCAAGCTCAAGAGTTGGTCCAACCTTCAATGGACTACTTGATGAACGTTCGCCAATGCCATTAAAATTATAAACATTAACAACCCGATAAATATTGTCAGCGTTTTTGTGGTATCTGTCATAACTAAGTTCATCAAAAATATAAAGAAGAATAATTATAAAACTGGCAATTCCAATGGCTAAACCGGCAACATTAATTATTGAATAGGTTTTGTGTTTAACCAGATTACGAATCGCTATTTTTATATAATTTCTAAACATAAATTTTAAATAAATCCTAAACTCTAAACCCTAATATCTAAATCCTAATTCCTAATATCTAAATCCTAAACAATTTCTATTTTTCCAATATCCAATTTTTCAAACAATTTAAGTATTTAACCATAAAAGGCATAAAAGAACATATAAGTTTTAGCAATTGAACAATTGAACAATAGAACGAATTAACAATAGAACAATTTAACAATTTCCAATTTCTAACTACTAACAATCTAATTACTAATATCTAATTTAAAATTCCGACTCTACAATAACTTTCTTAGCTCTAATATCTTCATTTATTATCTGACCATCAAACAGGCGTACTATTCTTTGACCGTATTCCGCATCTCTCAGTGAATGAGTTACGATTATTACTGTTGTTCCATCGTTGTTTAATTGGGCAAGTAAATCCATTACTTCTTCACCATGCACTGAGTCGAGATTTCCTGTAGGCTCGTCAGCAAGAATAATGTGAGGTTTTGCAATTACTGCCCTGGCAACTGCAACTCTCTGTTGTTGTCCTCCCGACAACTGTAAAGGAAAATGTTTTTTTCTATGCATTATTTGCATTTGTTCAAGCACTTCTTCAACTCTTTTTCTCCTTTCTTTAACACTTTGACCAAGATAAACTAGCGGTAATTCTATATTTTCAAAAACACTTAATTCATCAATCAGATTGAAATTTTGAAAAACAAATCCAATATTTTCTTTACGAATCTTTGCTCTCTGTCTTTCAGAATAACCCGATACATCTTTATTTAAAAAATAATATTCCCCATTTGTAGGATTATCAAGCATTCCCAGTATATTCAGCAATGTCGATTTGCCACAACCTGAAGGTCCCATTATGGAAACAAATTCTCCCTTTTTAATCTCTAGTGAAACTTTGTTTAAGGCTGTGGTTTCAACTTCGAGAGTTCTAAAAATTTTAGTTAAATCAACTGTTTTTATCATAGTGTTATGCTTGTTTTTTATAAATTATAAGTGCCCAAATTGCAGTTAATATTTGATGGAATCCTACTTATTGTTTCGTTCAAATTTAAACATTGTTTCATTTACTTTTATTAAAAATTAAAAAAAACAGGAAATGCAGAAAGAATTTTTAACTGCAAGTACTTGATTTATTTATTTCTAATTTTTCATTATTATTTATAAAGACTATGGACACTCTAAGTACTTTAGGCACTCAAAACTCTAAACTCCAAACTTTTATTTAAACACTAAAACATCCTTTTTTCCATAATTTTTATAAGTCGATACTATTACTTTTTCATTTTTTTTCAAGCCTTTGATTACTTCATAATATTCAGTGTTTTGGCGACCAATTTTTATTCTTCGTTTAGTAGCCATTTCTCCTAATGAATCAAGTACATAAATCCAGTTTCCGCCAGTTTCCTGGAAAAACCCACCTTTTTTTATTATTAATGCATTAGTAGAGCCACTAAATTTCAATCTAACTTGAATAGTTTGACCTCTTTTAATTGCTTCAGGAGTTTCATCAGAAAAAGCAAAATCAACCTGGAAAGCACCATTTGTAACCTGAGTATAGATTTTACTGATTTCCAAATCATAGGTTTTCCCCATAAAGTCAATTTCCGCTTCCTGGCCTACAAAAACACGAGTGATATATCGTTCGTCAATTTCAGATTTGAGCTTAAATCCGTCTAAAACATCTATTTGTCCAAGGTTTTGTCCTTTGCTTTTTGTTTCTCCAATTTCAGCAATAAATGAAGATAGTTTTCCTGAAACCGGAGCTTTAATATATAAATTTCCAAGAATTTCTTTTAGCATTTCAAGATTATTGTCCATTCTTTCGATTGAAGAATTTATCTGTCCAATTTGCTTTGTTCTTGATAAAGAGTCAAGCATCTGCATTTTTTTTGCAATCTCAAGTTTTTCTTTCAAATAATCAAAATCCCTTTTAGCAATTTCAAATTCTTCAATAGAAATCACTTTCTCATCATAAAGCTCATTCTTTCGTTTAAAATCAATTTTAGCTTTGTCGAGCTGGTATTTCAAATCAGCAATTTCGTCTTCTCTCGTAAATTCACTTCTTTGAATTCCTAATTTGCTGTTTTGTAAATTATTTATCACATCAAAAGTTTGTGACTCACGATTCATATAATCAAGCTCAACACTAGCATTTGAAAGTTTTAATATAGTATCTCCTTTTTTTAGAATAGCTCCATCTTCAACATAAATTTTCTCAACCGTACCACCTTGAATAGCATCAATGAAAATTGTCCTTTTTGGATGAACAATGCCATCAACAGGAATGAACTCCTGGAATTTATCCATCTTTACAACTGAAGTTGTTATGTGAGATAAATCAACTTTCAATTTACTGCTTGTACCCCTGATAAACAGCAAAAACACTATGAAAAAAAGAAATAAACCAACAACGATAAATTGAATAAACAATTTAGTAGTCCATCTCTTTTTTTCAATTATCCTATCCATAAAAAATATTTTTTCAAGTTTTAACGAATATTATGCCATCGAACATAGGAGCTTAGAAAACAAGGACATATAAGCAAAAAATGAATGTGTTAAAAAATAGTTGTACGATATCGAGCAATTTTTTGTACAAATGCGAACAATAATTTTTTAATTTAGCTAAAAATTAAGAATTATGTCAAAAATAAACGCAAATATTTTAATTGTTGACGACGACCAGGATGTCTTATTAGCCGCCCGATTGTTATTAAAACAATATTTTTCCATTGTTCATACAGAGAAATCACCATCGAATATTCCTGATTTACTTTCTAATGAAAGCTATGACGTGATTTTGCTGGATATGAATTTTTCTAAGGAAGCAACAAGTGGAAAAGAAGGTTTTCATTGGCTAAATAAAATACTTGAATTAGATCCTGCTGCGGTTGTTATTTTTATCACAGGATATGGAGATATTGAACTTGCTGTACAGGGAATTAAAGAAGGAGCAAGTAATTTTATCCTTAAACCATGGGATAATAAAAAACTTTTGGCAACCATTGAAGCAAATCTTCAACTTAGGCAATCGAAAGTTGAAATGGAAAATCTTCGAAATAAAAATAAAGTTCTTTTATCGGATAGCGACCAACAATATCATAATTTAATAGGACAATCAGCATCTATGCAAAAGGTTATGGCAACAGTAATGAAAGTTGCAAAGACAGATGCAAACATCATGATTCTTGGTGAGAACGGCACAGGGAAAGAGCTAATTGCAAGAGCAATTCATAGAGAATCTAACCGTTCAAAGGAAGTTTTCATAAATGTTGACTTAGGTGCAATTAGCGAAAGTCTTTTTGAAAGTGAGCTATTTGGATATAAAAAAGGTGCATTCACCGATGCAAAAGAAGATAGAGCCGGAAGATTTGAAGCTGCAAATAAAGGTTCCATTTTTCTTGATGAAATTGGAAATTTGTCAGTTGCCTTACAGTCGAAGTTATTAAGTGTTTTGCAAAACCGAAAGGTTACCCGCATTGGGTCAAATAAAGAAATTCCAATTGACGTAAGGTTAATTTTTGCTACAAATATGCCTTTATATCAAATGGTGAAAGAGAATAAATTCAGGCAGGATTTGCTGTACAGAATAAATACTGTTGAGCTTAATCTTCCACCTTTGAGAGAAAGAGAAGAGGACATTGCTCTACTGGTGGAGTATTTTTTGAATATTTATTGTAAGAAATATAAAATGCCCATGAAAAGACTTCACGCAAGTACTTTAAAGCGTTTGGAAAAACATAATTGGCCGGGGAATATTCGTGAATTACAACATGCTGTTGAAAGGGCTGTAATTCTTAGTGAGACTAATATATTGCAGCCACAGGATTTTTTCATCTCGCAAAATGATGCTCACACAGATGAAATTTCAACATCGAATCTAAATCTTGAGGATACAGAAAAAATGCTGATTAGAAAAGTTGTTGACAAACATGGTGGAAATATTAGTAGAGCGGCAAAGGAATTAGGCTTAACAAGAGCTTCATTATATAGAAGAATTGAGAAGTACTCGTTATAAGGCTAAGGAGAAGGCAGAAGTCGGAAGTCAGAAGTCGGAAGTCCGAAGTGAAACCCTTGCACTGAGCGAAGTCGAAGTGTGAAACCCTTGCACTGAGCGAAGTCGAAGTGTGAAACCCTTGCACTGAGCGAAGTCGAAGTGTGAAACCCGAAACCCGAAACAAGAAGGTTAATGGGTAAAATGCTAAAATAAATTAAGACACAATATTAAATCCAGAATGATGATCTATAAAAATTTCAGAATATTAATTGTAATAAGAGTTCTGATAATTATTGTCTCGGCATTTTTATTAGTTTATTTGATTGAAAACACTGAATATTTGGTTAGTTCAGGGATATTAATATTACTGATAATTATCCAAATTTATGGACTTGTCAGATATGTTGACAAAACCAACCAACGATTATCTCATTTTTTGGAAAGTATAAAGTATTCTGATTTTACTTCTTCTTATTCTGAAAAAGGTAAAGGTAAAAGCTTCGATAAACTCAACAGTGCTTTTAATGATGTGATTCAAAAGTTTAATTTAGCTCGTTCGGCTGAAGAAGAACATTTTTATTATTTGCAAACTGTTGTTCAGCATGTAAAAATTGGAATTCTTGCTTATAAACGAAATGGTGAAGTTGATTTGTATAACAATGCAGCAAAGATTATTTTCAAAATCACCAATCTTAAAAACATTAATGAACTTGGCATTATTGACCCGAATTTGCCCGAATTATTATTGAAATTAGAAGCCGGAGACAACCATCTTTACAAGCTTTTAATTGACAATGAAATTCAGCAATTATCAATTTTTGCATCTGAGTTCAGGATGAAAGGCGAAGAATATATTCTCATTTCTTTACAAAACATACATTCTGAACTTGAAGAAAAGGAAATTGAATCCTGGCAGAAACTCATCAGAGTTTTAACCCATGAAATAATGAATTCTATCACTCCGATTTCATCTTTGGCTTCAACAGTAAAAGAACTGCTTGCTGATGAAGACGGCTCACCTTCAAGCCTCGAGAGTATTGACTCAGAGACAATCGAAAGTGTTCATGAAGCATTGAAAACTATTGAAAGCCGAAGCCTGGGGCTATTAAATTTTGTTGATGTTTACAGGAATCTTACCAGAATTCCAAAACCAAATTTCCGCTATTATAAGATTAAAGATTTGTTCAACAGGGTTGAGCAATTGCTTTTTCCGAATGTATGTGAAATGAAAATTGACTGTAAATGCGAAGTTTACCCCGAAGATTTAAAACTTACTGCTGACCCTGATTTGTTGGAACAGGTTTTAATTAATCTTTTAATAAATGCTTTTGATGCAGTTAAAGCAGTTGAAAAACCAATTGTTCGAATGCGAGCTTCTGTATTGCCAAATGGAAAAATCTGCATCGAAATTAGTGATAATGGACACGGCATTAAACCGGATATAATTGACAAAATATTTATACCATTCTTTACATCAAAAAAACAAGGCTCAGGAATTGGTTTAAGCCTTTCACGCCAAATTATGCATTTGCATAAAGGAAAAATCACAGTAAATTCTGAGGCTGATAGTGGAACGATTTTTCGGTTGACGTTTTGAAAAGTTTTATTCTACAACCAACTTTTGAGTTTCAATCATCTCATCATTAGAAATTTTAATAAGGTAAACACCTTTCGAGAAATTACTTAAATCTAATTGTTTTGTCGTATTCCCGGATAATATTTCTGAATGGATTAATTGGCCTGAAATATTGAATATGTTAATTGTGGCTTTTTTCCTTTGATTGTATTCAATTGAAACAAAACCAGAAGTTGGATTTGGGTAGATTTTTAAATTCAGCTGATGTTTCTCTACTATATCAATGGTTGATATCACTTCACCACCCTTATCAATTCTATAGAATTCACCTGCCCCAAATCCTCCAGCCATAAATCCATGATTATTATCTAAGAAAAATAGGTCATATGAATTATCAAAGAAATCATTACATATGCCAGTAGAATTTTGATATTGCCAGGTTGTCCCACCATCAATTGTATTTTGGACTTGAAAAAATCCGGCAAAATAACCTGTTGTGTCATTTGTAAAGGTCATATCTGTAATGAAGTTCATAGCATAAACGGATGATTTCAGAAACCAAGTTGTGCCTGCATCAATAGTTTTAAATAAGTATAAAGTATCTATTGAGTTTCCACCAAAATGATGATAGCAATAACCAATACTGTCACTAGGGAAACAGATATTTGAAACTCCTCCATTACTATTGATAGTTTGTTGTGTCCATGAAACACCTCCATTATCACTTTTTAAAATA
>JAIPBB010000193.1 GCA_021739805.1 Saprospiraceae bacterium
AAATATGGACAAATCTCTTTTTTATTATACTTTTGCTTAACAACATTTTTTTTTTTTGAAAGAATGATACAAATTATTGACTTTGAATATTATTGTATCATTCTTTCTTTTCAACATTCAACTTTTGACAACTTCTATATATTTGTGAAGAAAATTTAAAATATCAAATTTTTTTATAAACACCCAAAAGTTAGTTGGTTTAACGAAAAGTCAAAAATTATGAAAAAACTGTCATTATTAATATTATTTATTATTATAAATCCATTAGTAATTTTTTCACAAAACAATGCTCTGGATTTTGATGGAACGGATGATTATGTACTTTTACCAAACAATCTTTACTCAGGAAACCTGCAAGGCGGAACAGAAATCACTATTGAATACTGGTTCAAGGGTACGCAATTGTCATCAGCTGTGAGATTCCAAGATGGAAGTGGAAATTACATAGTTGCTGGATGGCTAAATAGTGGTACACCGTATTTTATAATTAGCAATGACGGTGGAACTGCTGGACTACCATTTAATGTAAATATTCAAGATGATTATTGGCATCACATCGCGTGTGTATGGAAAAGTAATACAATAAATGGTTTTCAAACTTATATTGATGGTGTCCTGACAAACTACAGAGGTTCAGCATATGTTACCTTACCTGCTATAAATTTTAGTAATGGAGGTTCGTGGCTTGGCACAATTAATGTAACTTCCCCTGATGAACTTTTAAATGGAACCTTAGATGAAGTGCGTATTTGGAAAGTTGCCCGAACACAATCCGAAATCCGCCAAAACATGTATCGAGAATTACCTAACCCTGCCGGGGAAACAAACCTTGTCGCTTATTACAAATTTAATGAAACTAGCGGAACTTCTCTTGCTGATTCCAAAGGCAGCAATACGGGAACACTGACAAATTACGGCAGCCAAAGCGGATATTGGCAAACTTCAACCGCTTTTTTTGGCCCGAAAAACTGTTTGGATTTTGATGGGAGTGATGATTATATTGAATGTGGAAACAATGCTTCGATTACCTCATTTAATAATTTTACAATGGAAGCCTGGGTCAAATTAGATGATGCGAACGTTAATCAGAAAATATTAGGTAAATTCAAGGATTGGGATAATTATTATATTTTGGGAGTTGGCTTTGGAAAGCATTATTCCCAGATAAATGCAGCCGGCAATGAAATAAATTTTGATTATGGTTACGTACCTGCTAATACTTGGACGCATCTTGCTGTCACTTTTTCTAAGGGAAATGGGGGAGCAAACGGTACTTGTTATGGATATGTGAATGGTGAGGTCGTTTATTCCAAAACCGATGTAGCTGATGCTGCAATAAGTGTAAGTAATGCATATTATCCTTTCAGAATTGGTTTAGCTCCCTGGGACATCACTGCCTTCAAAGTAAATGGACAAATCGATGAAGTCCGCATTTGGAATACTGCCCGCACTGCAACAGAAATTCGTGAAAACATTTACAAAAGCTTAACTGGCAATGAAACCGGGCTGGTTGCATACTATAATTTTGATAATAATTCAGGCAGCACACTTCAAGACTTTTCAGGAAATGGAAATGACGGGATACTAACAAATATGGATAATTCCGATTGGGTAAGTTCATCAGCTTTTAACACATGGTTAAATACTTCTTCATCAAGTTGGGCAACAATATCAAACTGGAGTGCTGGATCAACTCCATTATCAGGGGGCAATGTGGGAATTTATTCATTAAGTAATTCTTTCCCAACCATAAGCGGCACACCAACTGTTGACAATATGTACATTGGGAATGGTGCAACAGTTACCGTTTCCAGCAATTTTACCGTAAATAACAACCTTCTCCTCGATGAAGACCTAAACATGAACGGAAATATTGTGAATATTGGTTCCGATGGGAAACTAATTGAAAACAATGGTTTGCTTTGTGGCTGTTCAGGCTATTCCTGTCACACCCAAACTCTGGATAATATTTCTTGCTTAAACATTGCCGGGCTTGGTGCGGAAATTACTACAACTGCAAACATGGGAAGCACCGATGTGTACCGATATCACGCAGCTATTACAGGACCAACGGGAGATGAAGGAATTAACAGATTTTACAAAATACTTCCCACAACAAATACAGGATTAAATGCCACATTAGTTTTTCATTATGATGATTCGGAACTTAACGGATGTACTGAAAGTAATCTCGTTTTATTTAAATCAACTAATAATGGTCAAACCTGGTCCCAAGTTGGAGGAACAATAAACACAACTGATAATACTATTACTTTAACAAGTATTGACGGTTTTAGCTGGTGGACGGCTGCAGAGGGTGGTTCAACCTTGCCAATTGAACTTATTAGTTTTAATGGAATATATATAAAAGAACAAATTGAGCTAAACTGGCAAACAGTTTCTGAAATGAATAACGAAGCTTTTATTATTGAAAGAAGTGAAAACGGAACGGACTTTTCTAAAATAGCAGAAATCCCCGGAAGTGCTAATTCAAATGAAATTGTTAAATACAATTACAACGATTTAAATGTTGAACGGAATAAAATTTATTACTACAAATTGTCAGACAGATCATTTAATGGAAATGTAAAAGAAAGAAAAACAATATATGTTTCAACAGGAATTAAAAACGATAATATTTCATACCAGGTTTTTCCTAATCCTTTTAGTGATAACTTGAACATTATCATTAAAGATAAAAACGATTATATAAAAATTAAATTGTTAAACTCATCAGGATTGGAAGTTGCAAATATTTTTGAAGGTAAAACAACAAAAAATGGAAGACATATTTCATGGAATTGCTTTGATAAAAACCAACAAAAAATAACAAAAGGTATCTATTTTCTTGAAATTGAAACTAACGGAGGAATAAAAACAGAAAAACTAATTTTACAATAGAAATTATTTTTAGTGACACAATTTTATAAAACATTAAATTTGAATGTTAATTTTGTAAAATTGTAACAATTAAAAAAAATAAAAAAAATGAAAAAATCAATAATATTTTTGCTGGCTCTGATTTTCTCAAGCTCTTTCATATATTCCCAAATGCCCGATTCTGTTATTATTGTTCCTATTGATTCCGAAACAAAACTAATTACCTATAAGGAAGTTAAAGAACAAAAGGGAACTAAAGCCGATTTCTATGGCAGAGCCAATGATTGGTTTAAATCATATTATGCCAATCCATCGGGAGTTACAAAGATTAAAGATCTTGAAAAAGGATTAATGACCGGAGTGGCTCGTTTTCGTTGTGTCGGCTATGATAAAAAAGGAAATAAATATCCTTCTTTTACGATTCAATATTCATTAACAATTGATTTGAAAGATGATAGATACAGATTAACTCTGTCAGATTTTAATGTTCCTGGATCATCCTACTTTGCCTTAGAACGCTGGCTTACAGAACCAAAATATAATAATCCCCAATATATTGATGCCCTGAATCAGCTTGATGCTGAAATGAAAAAACTTATTGATAGCTTTCATAAAGCTCTTGCCCCAAAAGAGGAAGATAAGGATGAGTGGTAGGTTTATCAGTTGAAATGAATTTACCGGAGAATTTACTTGGCTTGATTGATTCGCAATGATTATAATTATTTGAAAATTGGTAAATTGTTGAATTGTTAAATTGTTGATGTTTCACTGGCTAATTATTAAATTTTTTGAAATCATTAAAACTTGTATTTTCTGCAAGTTTTAATGATTTATCGCATTTTTGTACTATGAAAATCTTGATTCTAATGAAAGTTTTCCCTAATCCTGCTATAGATTATATCACAATTCAATATCGTACTGCTGACAAAATGATTAAAAATCTTGAATTAGTAATACAGGATGCCAGTGGTAGGAAAATAATGCAAAAACAACTAAAAGGAGGAGATAATGATGAACTTATTGATTTAAGTAGTTTTATTTCCCGAATTTATTCTGTAATTTTATATGCTGATATACTAATTCTTAACAATTTTGCCCGGCAAAAGCTGTTTAGAATTAGTAATGCGGTACAAAACGGACTTAGAAATTATGCATAACTAGTTCCGTACAAGTATAATGAAATATTATCTTCAGAAAAATTAACTATTATGAAATAGAAACACTATAGCAGCCCTTTTTATTAAGGGCTGCTATTTAAATTTTTTATTAATGAAAAAGCAAATCATATTTCTTTTCTTAGTATTGTCTAATACTGCTCTTGTTTCACAAAATTCTCAGTATTTCAATAAACTTATATTTCCTTATATTGCACCGAACAATTTAAAATCAGTTGTCCAATTTGATAGTTGTTATTATGCATTAAGCGGATGGCTTGATACTCCTTATGTACATAATCAAGGTATCTCAGTTATAAAATTTGATAATACTGGAAATATAATTGATAAAAACCTTTGGTGGGATACAATTCATAGTTATTTTATTTACCCTGGAAACTCACTAATCAAAACTCATGATTCGGGACTTATTATCTGTGGTGGAGTTGGATTTAATTATAATACGAAAGCAATTTTATGGAAGGTTAGCAATAATCTTGATACTATATGGACTCACACTTTCACCCATCCTGATACTATGGCAGCTTCACTACCTGGAGCTGATATTGATTTTCAATTTACTGCAGTTAAACAAACTTTTGATAATGGATTCATAATTACTGGAAATTATAATAAGGACTGTATAACAGGCAATCTCAAAAGTTTCCTTTTAAAAACTGATAGTTTGGGTAATTTTGAATGGATAAAAAAGTATAACAATATTAATTATGTATATAATATTGAAATTACCCAGGATAGTGGTTTCACTTTTGCGGCTTATGTAAATTCGTCTTATGTTGGCTTAGTTAAAACTGATTTATTAGGGGTAGTTCAATGGACAACAAAAGTAAATAGTAGTTCTCTAGCACGTCTTCCGTATGAGATTGAGCTTACAACAAATAATATGGCAATAGTAAGTTCTTCATTCTGGTATGACACTAATAATAGTTATAGTGCGTTAAAAATTGCAAAAGTTAATTTAAACTCAGGAAGCAAAATATGGGAAAAGAGTTTATATCCATATCTTTCTTTTCATTGTATGTCACTATTTCAAAATATGGATTTAGACATTTTACATAATGATGATATTATTGTTTCAGGAACATCGAGAGTTCAGGTAATCGGTAGTTTAGACCAGACATCTGATGGTTTTATTATTAAACTTGATAAAAATGGGGACAGCCTTTGGGCAAGACACATTGGTTATGATACATATTACGAACTTTGCCAGTTAAATGATTTGCTTCTAACTGATGATGGTGGTTTTTTAGGTGTTGGATGGCATCGGAATCAGCAATCAGTAATTTCATACCAAGATGCTTGGATAATAAAACTTGATAGTTTTGGATGTGATACTCCGGGTTGTCAAACGGTAGGATTAAATGAATTAGTAATTAGCAATCAGGAATTAGTAATTTATCCTAATCCTGCTTCGGATTATATCACTTTTAAATTTAATAGCAGCATTAAGAAAGATATGGAGTTGATAATTTACAATAGTCATGGAAAAGTAGTAAAAAGAAAAGCTGTTCCTAAATCAATTTTACAACAGCAACTTAATATAAGGGATTTTACTTCAGGAATGTATTTTTATAGGGTGATTATTGGCTCAGAGCAGAAATTTTGTGGGAAAATTGTGAAGGTGGAATAGTTGGAAGACCGAAGTCGGAAGACCGAAGATGGAAGCAAATGGTAGTCGGTAATCCTACGGACTTGTGATTTTATGAATCCGTATAGACTTCGCTTCGTCGGTGTTCGGTAATCAGCAACGAGAAATCCAGACGGACGAAGCAAGCTTCGCAAGAAACGAGAAAAAGTTACCACTTGAGCTGTTCTAAAATTATCCCAATTCCCAACACACGATTTTCAATTTCATTTCGTTATCTTTCCTTAGAAAAAATATATCTTATCGGTTATAGGGAATCTCCATGTAATTTTTTAATGCCGTTTATATATATTTGCAAAAAATTATGTCGATTTGCACTAATTTTAAAATATGAAGAAAGTATTACTATCAATAATAGCCGCTTTATTTGTTGTCTCCATTTCTCAGGCACAAGTTAGTGTAAAGGATTCAGTCATTTCAACAGCCTTTTTTACAGCCCATTATCAATATCAAATTCCGGGTGGTGATTTATCAGGAAGTTTTTTAGGAAGCTCAGGAATTGGCAGTAGCTTTATGTACAAAACAAACAATAACTGGTTGTTTGGTTTTGACTATAACTTCTTTTTCAGGGATACAGTGAAAGGTTCAGATACGATTTTAAAAAATATTTCAACCAGCCTGGGCCAGGTTATTGACGGAAATGGAATTTATGCCGAAATTAATATGTACGAAAGAGGATTTTATTCCACTGCAAAAATCGGTAAGTTGTTTCCGGTTTTTGGTCCTAATGACAATTCAGGAATTTGTGTGATTGCCGGCGGAGGTTTGTTGCAACATAAAATACGAATCGAAAATACTGATAATACTGCTCCACAATTATCCGGTGATTATAAAAAAGGTTATGATAGGCTCACAAATGGTTTTGCATTAAGTGAATTTGTCGGGTATATGTATATGGGCAACAGAAAGATTGTTAGCTTTTATGCAGGTTTTGAATTTGTACAGGCATGGACGCAAAGCCGCAGAGATTATGACTTTGTACTTATGGGAAAAGATGATAAAAAACGTTTTGATACCCTTTCAGGATTTAAATTCGGCTGGATAATTCCACTTTATAAGCGGAAGCCGCAAAAGTATTATTATAATTAGTGGTTAGAAGTTAGTATGTTAGTAGTTAGACTTTTAGTAGTTAGAAATTAGAAATTAGAAACAAAAACTAGTCAAACCGAGTACCACGCCTTGATATGATTGAAAGTAGTTAAGAATTGAAGCGTGGTGTATCGAGGTTGACGGGTTGAAAAAGTAGTTGTTAGTATTTAGATTGTTAGAAATTAGATATGTGCAAGCTTATTTTAAAAACAATGAATTTTGGACTTGTTGCCTTGACAGTTTTTCTTTTAACTCTTTTTCCAGTAACAAACTATGGACAAGTAATTGGAATTGACACAGCTAAGTTTATTGGACTAAAATCTGGTAAGCATGGAAGTAAAGAAAGATTTGAAAAATCTATAATAGTAATTTATCCTGATTCAACATTCATACAAAATCAGTATCACTCTGTTGGAACAAAATGCAAACTGAACATAGATATGTCTAGTCCTATACGGACATATGAGGGTTATTGGACTTTTGAAAAAGGGAATATCTTATTTTATAGAAACCGTATTATTAATGATTCAAATTTAATTTATATTTTTAAAGTAAAATCAAATCAACTAAACTATAAATTTAAAAAAACTAATAATCGTACAAAGAAATATTGGATTCATAATGATGCTGTTGAAACTTTTGATAAAATTTATGGAACAAAACCAATTATTCACTTTAGAAAAGTTGGCTCATAGTATAAAATAAAATCGTAAAAATTAATCTATCATTTGATTATGAAGTTTCTTTACAACTTTGGTATTCAGTTTTATTATATTGGAATTCTCATTGTAAGCATTTTTAATAAAAAAGCTGCTAAATGGATTAGCGGAAGGAAAGAAATCTTTATAAAAATAAAGTCTGAGATAAAAAATGATGAAAAAATTGTTTGGTTTCATTGTGCTTCATTAGGTGAATTCGAACAGGGAAGACCTGTAATAGAATTATTAAAAGCAAAATCTCCCGATTATAAAATTCTGATTACATTTTTCTCACCTTCGGGTTATGAAATAAGAAAAGGCTATGAAAATGCTGATTATGTGTATTACCTTCCACTTGATACGCCGCGAAATGCAAAGAAATTTATAAATATTGTAAAACCGGAATTTGCTGTTTTTGTTAAATATGAATTTTGGTTTAATTTCATTAGTCAGCTTAAAAAGAAAAATATCCCGGTATTTTATGTTTCAGCTATTTTCAGACCATCCCAGCATTTTTTCAAATGGTATGGAGGCTGGTTTAGTAAAATGCTTGATAAAATATCCTATTTCTTTGTTCAAAACACCGAATCGCAAGAATTGCTTAACTCCATTGGAATTACAAATGTTGAAATAAGCGGAGACACCAGGTTCGACAGGGTTTTCGAAATTGCAAAACAAAAAAAGTCTTTTCCATTGATAGAGAAATTCAAAGCTGAATCAGAAATCATTATTGCCGGAAGCACATGGCCTGCAGATGAAATACTGATTTATGATTTATTGAAACAAGATTTTGAAAACATTAAATTCATTATTGCCCCTCATCAGGTTGATAATGCTCATGTTGATTCAATAATTAAAAACATTGGACAAAAGGTTTTAAAATATTCGGAAGCTACAACTGAAAATGTTAGTGATTACAAAATATTGATAATTGACAGCATCGGAATTTTAAATAATCTGTATCAATACACTAAGCTTGCCTATATCGGTGGCGGATTTGGAGTGAGCATTCATAATATCCAGGAACCTGCAACTTTTGCAAACCCTGTGGTTTTTGGACCAGAACACACAAAATTTGTTGAAGCGAAAGACTTAATTAAATTGGGTGGAGCCTTTTGTGTTCATAATTCAAATGAACTAATAGAAACCGTTAAGAAACTACTTTCCGATTCAGATTTTTATTTAAAATCATCAAACACCTGCAAAAACTATATTGATGAGAAAAGGGGTGCAACGGAAATCATTGTGAATAAAATTCAAGTCTTAATTAATCTTTGATTTAGGAATCCTAATTCTTATTGGAATTTGTTGAATTGTTTACCCTGTGGAATGTAAAACGAAGTGAATTATTCCATCAGGGTTCGATTGTTTACCCAAGGAATTTGAAACGAAGTGAATTATTCCAACAGGGTTCGATTGTTAAATTGTTAGCAATAAAAGCTAGTCAAACCGATTACCACGCCTTGATAACTTAGAAAATTAGAAAAAAATTGCAGCGTGGTGTATCGAGGTAGACGGGTTGAGAAATTAAATTGTTAAAGCTATATGTCCTTATGATTTTAGGATGCTAGATATTTTAGAAATTAATGTTTATTGTTAACAATCCCTTCTTAAATCTAAAATCGTTAATCCTTGTTCTTAAATCATTTTTTTGCTTTATTGTTTCATGAATAATCAATCTAATTCAACAGTTCAACCAGTTTAGCATAAATTTCTGACTTAAATTTCGGACGAGAAATTATAATATTATTGCTGTCTAAAAGAAACATTGCAGGGGTAAGCCAGACATTATATTTATCAGCTAATTCGCTTTTAGCACCTTTTAAATCTGAGAGATTTGTCCAATTAACGTTTTGTTCTTTAATAGCTTTTTTCCATACTCTTTTATTATCTGTTACTGCTATAGCAATTACTTCAAATCCAAGACTATCATACAATTCATAAACTTCTTTTATGTCAGGGAGAATGGCTTCGCAATTTTCGCAACCCGGCCCCCAAATAAATAATAATTTAACTTTAGCATCAATGTCGTAAAAATCAACTTTTTTCAAATCTGTATTGTAGAATTTAATTTTTGGTGCAGGATTTCCTGGCTCTAAATTTTTTATTGATTCCACTTTTTTGTAATGTGCTGCAGCAATAACCGGGTCAGGATTTATAATCTTAGTGTAATGTTCTTCAATCAAATGCACATAAACCTTTTCCCAAACACTATATTCGAAATTGGATATAAAAAGCTCCACAACATATTTGTAAATTTCAGGATTAACTGCAACTTTCGACAGAATAAAATCCAGGACTTCAATATATTCATTTGTTGTGGCATTAGCAGTGAAGTTCCTCATATAATCGCTAATGGCTATATAAATAATTTCGCTTCTTAAAAGCCTGGTATCCTTAAAATTAAAATTATCAAAGAAATGCTCTTTATAAAATTCCTTAGAAGTGTTATACGGCTTCGCACCAGGTATTTTCTTATATAAAAAGAAATCAGGCATTTGATAGGCTTCCAGTAAAGTTGCAACAAAACTTCCTTTGTTTTCAATTGCTAAATTATGTGCAAACACCATTATACTGTTGTTAAAGTTATTTACTTTCTCCTGAAGTTCATCCAGCTCCTTTGTGGGTTTTCCCTTGCTTTCCCTTAAAAGCTTGTTTCCTAACATTGACAATCTGTTTACACTGTCTTTAACCATAAACACATATTTCCAATAGTCGAAAAGCACCTTGTTTTCATTTGATTCATAAACAATCATATTAC
>JAIPBB010000194.1 GCA_021739805.1 Saprospiraceae bacterium
ATTTGGGATAAGTATGAGGGCTTTACTGTTTCAACATATAGAATATGGAGGGCTGATGTAAGCCAAAATTGGTCTTTAATAGACTCAGTACAAGGCTCATCTTTCACTTACAGCGATCAAAATGCTCCAGCAGGAGGGCTTTTCTATCAAGTGGAAGTAATCAAACCTGGTCAGCCTTGCCTTGCATCAAAAGTTAATACAAACTATAATTCTTCAAGGTCGAATCCGGCAAATAATGGGATGTTATTATCTTTATTTTGTAATTTTTTTAGTTTTCCTACATCTGGTAATGTCCCGCTAACTGTTCAATTTTTCAATGATTCAGATCCTTCTGCAATTTCATGGAAATGGGATTTTGGAGATGGGGATTCAAGTAATGTAAAAAACCCTAACCATGTTTACAATACTGCGGGTGTGTACAGTGTATCATTATCAATAAGCAATGGATTAAATGCAAATACTGAAACAAAAACATCATATATTTCAGTTTCCGGACTTGGGGTGGAGGAAATTATAAATTCTGATAATATCTTAGTTTATCCGAATCCATACAAGGCTAACACAAATATTGCATATGAAATGCATAAATCAGAAAATGTAATAATTGAAGTTTACTCTCTTATGGGAAAACGCCTTCAAACCATAGTTTCTGAATATCAAACTCCAGGTAGTTATTTATATGAATTCAGTGGAAAAAAATTCGGATCATCTTCAGGAATATACTTGCTTAAGGCACAAATTGGTGATTCGGTTTATAGCATGAAATTGGTTGAAATAGATTGAAAAGTTAAATGCAAATATTTATTGGGGTGAAGCTTGAATCCACAGCAAAAAACCCTTAACATATAGAATGCTAAGGGTTTGATTTTTATTCTTGTGGAGACAAGTGGGGAAGAATCGAACTTTTTGATTGAAGATGTGATGCTACTAGAAGAACTTCTTAAACGTAAATCTAAACCATAATGTACCAGAAATATATATTATTCTATTTTCTATAAGCATTTATAAATACATTTATTAATGTAGAGAATATGACACAGCACATAAGAAATTAGTTCGAACTTACAAATTTATAACTGAGAAAATACTTTTATTTGCAAATTCACAAAGATTTCATGTGATTATTTGGATATTTGATGAAGTTGAGATTAGGATTCATTGAACTCTTGGGGTTCATTCCTAATTCTCCGCCTCTCTGAAGCTCAATATAAAACACTAAAGCAGGAGCAGTTACCAACAGATGAGATGCAAGGGAATTGTCGATGGAAAGAAAGAAGTAAAAGAATTGCCGAAAACAAAGAATGTTTTCGGCAATGGCTTGGGAAGCAAACAAAAAATATGGAGAGAATAAAAAAATGTACTTATTAATTAATATTTAATGCTTAGAAATGTAAAATTTTTAGTCCGTCCTATTACAAAAAAGATTATTCTACTAAACATTCTTTTTCAAAATGATAAAATTCCGGAATTTCAAATAAATTATGAATTAACCAACTGATTTGTTCCTATAATGAGTTTTTTTTCAAGTAGACTTACTGTGCTGCTTATCTTGCTTAACTTTGGAAGTTCATTATCTGAAAACTCTATATTGAATTTATTCTCGAGATTATGCAAATAGAAAATCATGTCAAAACTATCAAGACCCAGATTATCTGAAATGACAGCCGATTCTTCAATACTTTGTGTATTTATCCCAACTTCACTTAATATTTTATGTAGTTGGATTTGAATTAAATTTCTTTTCATTTCGTTTTATGTTAGATGATTATTAAAAGTTTAGTTTTATTCCTAAAGCTAAGTTTTTGATTTCATTCAATTTCATTTGATTTGTGTTTCTATAGAACCTATCTGCATCTAAATTATTTACCCTATCTAAATTTCTCGCAATTAGACAATGGAATTGCTATTATAATTAATAAATATTTAATTCTACTTTTCATAATTCTGATGAAACTGATTGAGATAATTAATACTTATGTTTTAATATTTTGGATTTTATTTTTTCAAAAACAACATATATTAAGGGTACAATTATTAGAGAAAGAAGCATAGAACTTGTCATGCCACCAATCAAAGTCCAGCCAAGTCCATTTTTCCATTCACTCCCAGCAGCCTGAGAAAGAGCGATAGGCAGCATACCAACAATAGTGGAAATAGCTGTCATCAGAATAGGTCGTATTCGCAGCTTAACACCTGTAACAATTGCACGTGTCCTTCTCATACCGTCTTTTCGCAAGCGATTAATGAAATCCACAACTAAAATGGCATTTTTTGTAACTAAACCTATCAACATTATCATTCCTAGGATAGAAAAAATACTTATCGCTTCTTGTGTGAGAGCTAAAGCAAATAGTGCCCCAATTACAGATAAAGGAATGGAAAACAGAACTACAAATGGATGCATATAACTTTCATAAAGTGCTACCATTACAAGGTAAACCAACACAATTGCAATCAATATAGCCAGGCCTAGTGTACCAAACGCATCATCTTGAAATTTAAGGTCACTTTCTGGCAAATATTCCACACCTTCAGGGAATTTAGTGTTGTCTAATAATTGTAAAATATCATTTCCAACATCACCAACAGGACGACCAATTGCCTGAGATTCTAACATAACAGATGTGATACGATTGTAGCGTTCCAGACGGGATGAACCTGTTATTTCTGTAATTTCAGCAAATTGTTCTAGCTTAACAGCTTGCCCCATATTGTTGATGACAGTTATGTTACGAACATCATCCATCGATGCTCGATTAAAAGCATCGAGGCGTATTTTTATATCATATTCAAAGTTACCTTGCTGCAATTTATTGTCCTTATTGCCACTAAATGAAGTTTGTATGCTTGCACCTGCTATTTCCGGATTGATACCAAGCCTTGCCATTTTTTCTTTATTGAATTGAATTTGTAATTCGGGTAAACCACTTTCAATCGTAAGCTTCACATTGTTAGTTCCATGAATTTTACGAATTTCTTTAATCATTTTATTTGCAAGCGTCATCACTGTATCCTCTTCAGTACCTCGAAATACTATCTGTATTGGAGCTTCGTCAGCTCCTCCCATCAGTGTAACAATACCAGTACGGATTTTTACATCAGAAAATGTAGCATTTAATTCGTTTTCTAATTGCTTAAAAAACATGGCAGAAGAAATATCACGTTGGTTTTTATCAACCAATTTTACACTAATTTCAGTTTTGTCGTAACCAGATTGCACAGTCAAAATACCAGATGCCTTGCCAACTGAACTATAAATTCCTCTAACCTCAGGTTTTGAACTGATGTATTTTTCAATTTTTTGCGTTGCAAGGTTGTTTTGTTTCAGAGTATAATTTTTCGGATATTCAAGAGTGATAATTCCTTCACCAACATCACCCATACTCACAAACTCACCTCCAATAAATCCTCCACCTATTAATCCAAATGATGAAATCAATAAAACAGTAGTAATCAACAAAGCCCAAAATGGACGACGCAACGACCAAAACAATATTTTTTGAATGAAAGCAGAAAACTTTTCAATCCAACCTTCAAATATTTTAATTATCCTATTCCATATTCTTATTTTACTTTTGATTTCCAGTTTTGAAAAGCGAGAAGTTAATAGCGGAACTATAGTTAGAGCTGAAAAAGTACTAATAATCACAGCAATTACTATTACCATTGCAAAAGGTTCGATAATTGGTGAAATTACACTTTCAGAAAGAGCCACTGGAAGAAATACTACAACAAGTACCAAGGATGTTGATATTACAGTAAGACCTACTTCTTTCACCCCATCAAGAGTTGCTTTTAGCCTATTTTTACCCATTTCCAAATGCCTGTACACATTTTCCAAAACTACTATTGCATCATCCACTAGTGTCCCAATGATGATAGACAAAGCAAGTAAAGTCATCAAGTTTAATGTATAATCGAATAGCTTTATACCGATAAAAGTAGAAATCAACGAAAGAGGAACAGCAATCATCACAATCAATGCATTACGACCACTGTGAAGAAAAACTAACATAATGACAGTAACTAATATTATAGCATATATTAAATCACGAGCAACTCCTTTTGCAGCATCTTTAATCAGGATGGAACCATCAAGTGGAATACTAAATTTTAGTTGAATATTACTGTATTCTGCCTCTAGCTTTTCAATTTCTTTTTTGATTTCATTACTGACTAAAACTGTATTAGCATCTTGTTTTTTAGTGATTTGTAAACCAATGGATTGTTTTCCATTGATTCGATATATAGTTTTTGGTGTCTGTAAGGCATCTATAATTTCAGCTACGTCCTTAATCTTCACAACAGAACCATCGGGCTTTTGCACAATTACATGCTTGGACAATTCCATTACTGAAACAAACTTACCAGACATACTCAATGAAATCTGTCCGTTGGGATTTTCGATTTTGCCAACCGGATAGTTGAAGTTTGATTTTTTAATTGATTGTACTAGCTGCAAAACCGAAATATTGTAGTTATCTAATTTTTCACGATCTACATTTATCTGGATCTCACGTGGTGTAGCACCAATAACATTAATTTCTCCAACACCTTGAATTTTTGTCAATCGCGGTTTAATGTAGTATTCTAGCAAATCATATAATTCCCCAGCAGTTTTATCAGCCTCAATACCAAGAGTTAATATTGGCATATCACTCACAGATACCTGAGTAATTGATGGGTCAAGAGCAAAAGGTGGTAGTTCTGATTGTTTGGTCTGTATCTTGCGCAAAGCTTCATTTAAAATTGGTTCTAATTCTGTTCCGGTATTAAGTGTAACCACAACAAGTGAAATACCTTGCTGTGAAATAGATCGTATAACATCCACATTGGGAAGGCTGACAACAGCTTCTTCTATTTTTTTGCTTACACTGTTTTCCACTTCTGAAGGAGCTGCACCAGGATAGGGTGTAACAATTGTAAAAATTGGTGCATCAAATTTTGGTAGTAATTCATAATTCATACTTCGCAAGCCAATAAGACCTAAAAAAACTAGAGCAATGAAAATAACCACAATCAGGGTTGGACGTTTTACAGATAATTCTGAGATATTCATGATTTCTGACTTTTCTTAATTAATGATTTTTACCTTAGTGCCTTCCTCAAGGTTAATTTGCCCGGCAAGAACTACATTCTCTCCTGATTTGAGTCCAGAGTGTATCAGCACCTCGTTTTCGTTCAAATTGGTTGCAGATATTGATTTTTTTATTGCACTGTTTCCTGTGATAACAAATACCTTTGCGTTTAAAATACTTCCTACAAGGCATTTTCGTGGAATAGTGATTCCGTCGATTGCATCAGAAAATCGAAAAATAGCTTTACCGCTCATGCCCGGCTTAATATCAGAAGGTGGATTGGGAAGTCTTAGAGAGACATTGTATCTGCCAGACATTGAAGTATTAACAGCGATTTCATTAACAATTCCTATCAGTTGGTTATTTTCAAATACTGAGGACATTATTTCTGCACTATCACCCTTTTTCACTTTCAAAATGTCATCCTCTGATAACTGAACTACAAATTGCAATTCACTATATTGTGAAATACCAATAAGTGGCATTCCGGGTGATATATAACTTCCTGTTCCTACATCTCTTCTAGTTATAAAACCACTTACTGGTGCAGTTATAACTGTATTATTCAATTGTTCTTCCATTTGTTGCAACTTGGTTAGGGAATTTTGATAATTTAATATTATTGATTCATATTGACGTTTTGTAGTGGCATCGCCATCTAACAAATTCTCAAAGCGTTTCAAGTCTATTTTGCAATTTTCGAAATTAATCTTTGCTGATTTATATTGAGAAGTTAGTAACCCCTTTTCAACAGAAATTAGTTTTTGTCCAGCCATTACAAAATCACCAATATTGGCACTAATTTCTAATACAATACCTTGTGTTTCAGATACGACATCTATTTGCTGCGATGATTCAAAAATGCCGCTTTCAGAAATAGAATGTACGACTTTGTGTTTACTAGCTGAAATAATTTTGACAGGTACAACTTCGTTATATTCCATCATTTTTTGCAATTGTGCATCAGTTTCTGCTTTGGTTGAAATTAGACGATAGACAACCAAAATAATGATAATGATTGGGATTAATATACCCGCAATTTTTTTCACGATTTTCATAACTGTATGATTTTAAAATTGATTATTCAATAAGATTCCGTATATTTTTTTTAGTTTCAAATCGATGCTTATCGCCTTAAAAAGAACACTATAGTATCCAATTCGAGTATTTGTAAGTTCATTTTCAGCAAGGATTAAATCCGTAAGACCAATGACTTGCTGCTGATAAGCTAAAAGATTTGATTGGTAAATCCGTTGTGCAGATTTTAGGTTATTATTTATAACTTTTAACTCTTTTAAACAATTATGGTAGTTTTGCCATGCTTCGTACTTCTCATTAGCATCAAGTATTTCAGTGTATTCTAATTGTTTTTGCAATATGGCAATCTCTATTTCATTCATTTTTATCCGATTACGTCTGGAAAAGCCATCAAAAATTGGTATATTTAACTGCAAACCAATAATACCCGATTTATAAAAGTGCTCATCGTGACTATAGAAAGAATCAAAGTCATTGTACATACCTTGATAATAATGTTGCCCAAATGCTGCCAAAACAGGTAAATAAGACTGCTTTTCTATTGCAGTCTCTAATGTGGCTGCTTGCATTTGCTTATCAATCAATTGTAATTCAGTTCTACGGTATTCAGTATTTTCTGCAATTACCATATCATTTAAAGGACTAGTAATACTATGGGCTAAAAGCAGTTCGGAATCAATACTTCGTCCTATAAACAATTTTAGCAAATTCAATTGTTGCATCCGATGTTCGGCAAGTTGTTGTTTTTCTATTTTCACCTTGCTTAAGTCTAGTTCAAGGCGTTCCACATCAGCTTGTCGTGCCATACCATTGGTTTTTTTCAGTTCCACAATTGTTTTTAGTTTTTGCAAATTGGCAAGAGCTCTATCCAACTCTATAAGTTGATTATCTATGATTTGACACAAATAATATAATTGTGACAACTGAAAAGCCACTTCTTCTTTTTTCAATTGAATATTTAGTTTCTGTAATTCAATCTTTTCAGTTATGAGTTCAAGACTTGTGAAATAACTTTGACTATATATCAATTGATTGAATTTCAGTCCTGTATTCCAGTCGTATTTTGTACCGAACTCAAAAGCAATATCACCTTCCTGTCCGAAAATTTCACCAGGTACAACCATTTTTGGAATAGCATAGTAATACGAAAAAGTACTGTATGCGTCCACTTGTGGCAATAAGCGACTTTTATTTTCTTTTTGCTTAAAAATTGCTTTTTGTCTTTCCAAATCAGCAATTTGGATATTATGACTGTTTTCAATTGCCAATGCTACAGCATCGCTTAAAAATAGAGTATCTTGTGAGCTTTGCCCATTTATAACAGACATGGTCAGCAAACTCAAGCCTATTATTAATAATTCTGTTTTCATAATTATATAAATTTAACATACCTACCGAAAGGTATGTTTTTTAAATAAAAATTTTTATGTTTTAATTAAATTATACATTGCATTCCACATATTAAATACTTCACCGAAAAACTGATTAAAATTCCCTTCAAGTACTGAGTGCATCCCAAGACCATCATTCACACTGATAAACATTCTTGCCAATTGAATATCACTGATATTTGTAGATATTTCGTTATTGGCTTTAGCATTACACATAACCTCAGCCCACTTATCACGCTCTTTTTCATGCATTTTACTCATTTTCTTATCAAATCCAGGAATAAGACGTAAAGCATCAAAAGCCAGATAGAAGTAAGACACTTCAATTTTTGCAGTTTCTGAATAAATTTCTTTTTGTATCTTGTCAATGAAAATAGCTAATCGCTCTATATAGCTGGTTAAAAATTGTTTTAGATTATCGGTAGCAATTTCGTCATAAATCTTATCACCTCCCTCGAGTAGATACATTTCAACTACTTGTGTAAATAATTCCTCTTTGCCAGAAAAATAGTGATAAAATGCACCTTTAGTTAAATCAACAGCTTCAACTATTTGTTTAAGTGATACATCTTTATATCCTTTTTTCAAGAATAAATTAAAAGCTACCTGCAATATCTTATCTTTTGTTTCCATAGTATTTCAATCAACATACCTACCGATTGGTATGCAAAGTAAATATCTTTTTTTTTATTCTCCAAATTTATTTGTAATTATTTTTCAAAATTTTCTAATAAGAGCTCTAACTATCAAAAAACAAAGTACTTTCCTTGCATATATTTACTGTTTTCATTTAGTATTTATAATTTTTCTTTACATATTCGGTTAGTAATAACTTATATGCTTTGAGGAAGTCTTTAGATGAAACATACAAGTCAATCTCAATATACCTAGGTTGTATATCTAAAGAATGCTTTAATATAGATCTATTAACTATAGTATAGGAAATACTATAATGATTTAAACTTTGAAGTTGGATATCTAATTCTATTCTACTATTATATGTTCTAAATAAAAAATATTTTTGACTATTAACATGTATTTTTGAAAAAGGAAATTGTGACATAATACTTCTGAATTAATCTAATATTTGATAATGTTAATAGTAAGAATAAGTTGGTGAGTAGATTAAATTTAAAATTATTTCCTTATTATAATTTTTTCTTCTTTATGTTATTTGTATATAGTTTGTAATATAGTTTATTAATATCTGGATCATCTTATTATTCGTTATTAAGTATTTATTGATAATTTAAAATTAAACTCGGAACTTTTAAACTTTATCATTATATCATATTTGTTAACTTGTTTATTGTCATTATTAGTTGATAAAATACAAAATGAAAAACTTCTAATATCATTAGCAATAAATTGTGAGATTTTTTTCCATACTTTTTTTGGCGGTATTTCATTAAAATCTTTGAACTTTTTCTTACAAATACTATCTATACATAGTAGACCATCTATATTTAAACTTGTTTCTTTTTTCATTTAAACCTTTCTAGAATAAATATCGACTCGATATTGAAATAGTTTTACACTGGACAAAACCCCAACCAGTTTTATTTATTGAGTATATAAGATTTTGCACAAATGATCTACCAACCTTAAAATCATCTAATTATTTGTATGATAAATATTCTGATTGTGGTTGTCCAGCACTTTTTTTGAGGAGAAACATTTTACGACCTGAAAGATTCCCGTCAAGATTATACTATTATTATTTCTAATCAATCTTTTAATCAATGAACTAAAATGACATTTTTACTTATTAATAATATATCAAAATATTTTCCTTTTGATACAGCTAACTTTCAATCATTTAAGATATTCCTATGACATTCAGTAAATTAGATGTTTATATATATTAATTTATTTCTGCTAAAATTTTATATTTTTTTTATTAGGACAAGATCCATAACCGATAAGTATTGTAGGCTGTGTAAAGCCTAGCTCGAATAAAATTTAACCTAAAAACTCGTATCAATACCATACTATCGGTTATGGTTGTCCAATTTTTTTATTTACTAATTATTAAATACTTCTTTATAATCGTAGTCAACAAATTAAATTAAGATTAAAATGAATACAACCACAACCAGATATTGCTTTGTGTGTATATAAATAATTATGATGAATAATTAAACCTTATGAAAACTATATCAATTTTATCCATAATTTAAATTTTCTGATTGTGGTTATATTCCAATTTAGGCATATTAAAATTTAATAAAAAATTATAATAAAAATCTAAAATTTATATCATTAGTAATCAATTTTCAAACTCGAATTTTGTAAATATTTATTTCAGCCTTAATTCCTGTATTCATTTCTGCTTTATTATTTATGCTTTATTGGACATTGTCCATAACCGATAAGTATTGATTGGCTTTTTTAAAGCCTAAAATACGAAAAATCCAACCTAAAGAACTCGTAATATTATCATTATATCGGTTATGGATGTCCAATTTTTTTATTTACTTATTACCATTCTCTTTACTAATCTCCTGCCTTCGAATATTACTGAATAGTAATAAACTCCTGCCGGTAAATCGCCTACGTAAAGTTCGATGCTATGCTGACCTGCCATAACTGTTTGTTCTTGTGTTTGCATTGTTTGTCCAAGAACATTAATCAAGTCAAATCTCATGCTTCCGGAAATTGGAACTATATAAGTAATTCGGGTTGTTCCGGTTGTTGGATTTGGTACGTTCTGTTCTA
>JAIPBB010000195.1 GCA_021739805.1 Saprospiraceae bacterium
GTCATAACTTTTCTCTATGCCATTTGAATATAAAATTGTAAGAAATAAATTACCTTCTAAATCATATTTTTTCCATTCTCCCTCTTTCAATCCCATGATATATCGACCTTCTTCTTTAACATTTCCGTTTATCCAATAATATTTATGTCTTCCATCGGGGAAACCATCAACAAATTTTCCTTCAAATTTTATATTATCATTTTTATAATAATATCTCCACATTCCATCTCTTACACCATTTTTGTATTTTCCTGTTTCTTTGTGGTCATAAATCTGGAAAAGCCATTCTCCTTCTCTAATTCCATCTTTATATTCTCCTTTTACTATTACTTTTTTCTCATCTGAATATTCAACAAAAACACCATCTTCTACTCCATTAGTAAAATTTTCCTCTTTTAATAAATTTCCAGAAGGATAATACCAAATCCAACTTCCCTCAACTGTTCCTTCCTCGTCATAGCTTCCTATTTGCTCTAATTGTTTGTTTCTATAATAATATTTCCATTCTTTAATTTTAATATTATCCTTATAGGTTCCCTCTCCTTGTAATTGTCCTGTTTGATAAAATTCTTTCCATGGACCTTGTTTTTTACCATACTCATCAATAATACCTTCACCTACAATTTTTCCTTTACTTAATATATATGCCTTTTCTATTTTACCTTCTTCTGAATATTCTTTACGGATTCCTTCAGCAACACCGTTTATATAACTTCCAACTATTTTAACTTTTCCATTAGGATAATAGTCTTTTCTAATTTCATATTCTTTAAGTTCTTCAACATCAACTTGCAATTCATCATTAACATACTTATTAATTTTTATCATTTTGCCAGTTTTGTCATACTCTTTAAAATATCCGTTTTTTAAACCATTCGAATACCAGGCTTCCATTTTAATATTTCCGTTTGGGTAGAAATATTTCCATAAGCCTTGTTTGCTTCCATCTTTATTTGTTCTATTAATAAATTCCTGATTAGTAATAAAACCATTTTTATATTCCAATAATGTAGTAATTATTCCCTCTTCATTGTATTCAGTAGATTTTCCGTGTTCTCTGCCATCTTTAAAATTTGTAACTTTTTTAACTTTTCCACTTGGAAAATAAACCGTTGTTATTCCCTGTTTAACATTATCAACAAAATTTTCTGATATTTTTTCTTCTTCGAGATAAGTATTTCTTAAGCCATTTTTTAAGCCATTTTTATAGTTAATTTCAACAACAATTTCACCTTTTGTATTATAAAACTTCCATAAACTATCTAATTCAAAATTATGCCTGTTACCCTCTGATTTTAAAGTACCGTCTTCATAATAGGTTTTCCAATAACCATCCGGTTTTCCATCAGTTAAATATCCTTCGCTGGAAATTTTTCCATTTTCATAATAATACTTTTTGTAAATACTATTTATGGTGTCTTGTGAATAAACACTAAAAGAAATTATTAAACAAAGAAAAATGAATATGTGTTTTTTCATTCCAACAATTATTTAGATTAAATTCAATTTTTTTGAAATTTCCAGCATTCGCTCAATTGGCACTTTTGCTCTATTAATAATATCATCAGACAGTAAAATTTCCGGTTCTTCATTAAGTAAACAATTATACAATTTCTCCATTGTATTCAATTTCATATAAGGGCAATCGTTACAAGAACATGCTTCATCAGTTGGAACAATAATAAATTCTTTTTCAGGTGAATTTTTCTGCATTTGATAAATTATTCCGCTTTCTGTTGCCACAATATATTTTTTTGCATCATCTGATTTTGTGAATTTAAGCATTGCAGTTGTTGAACCAACATAATCAGCCAATTCTAAAACCTGGGCTTTACATTCAGGATGAGCAATTAGTTTTGCATCCTTATTTTCAATTTTTAATTCAATGATTTTTTCTATTGATAAAATGTCGTGAACTTCACAAGTTCCATTCCATAAAAGCATATTTCGTCCGGTAATTTTATTTATATAAGCACCAAGATTCTTGTCAGGTGCAAATATTATTTTTTGCTCTTTTGGTAATGATTCCACTATTTGAACAGCATTTCCTGATGTACAAATTATATCGGACAAAGTTTTTATTGCCGAGCTGCAATTCACATAACTAATAACTAAATGCTCAGGATTTTCCTCTTTGAATTTTTTAAAATCTTCTTCGGGACAGGAATCTGCAAGCGAACAACCTGCTTCCAAATCAGGTAAAAGAACTTTTGTGTGTGGACTCAAAATTTTAGCTGTTTCTGCCATAAAATGAACCCCGGCAAAAACAATAATATCAGCATTAGTTTCTGCAGCTTTTTGAGAAAGACCTAAACTGTCGCCTATATAGTCAGCAATGTCTTGAATATCCGATGTTTGATAATAATGACCTAATATGATTGCGTTTTTCTCTTTTTTAAGTTTTTTTATCTTATCAACAAATCCATTCTCTTTCATAATATTAAATATTAATTTTTAAAATTTCAATTTTGTTTTTATTATGCTGTTAATACTGTTTAAAATATTAGTCTATTAAAATTGGATAATTCAAAAATTTAGGTTTATTAACATCTTATTAAATAAGTGTTTTTTAAGTATTATCTGTTTTCTAATTAATTGCAAATTTATTAACAATCTTTAAAATAAAATTTTTCTTGATAATTTCTTTTGTTATTAATTTGTTTTGCTGTTAAAAACAACGAAAATTTTGTAAATAAAAAATCACAAGTCTGGAGTAATTAACAATTACAATGTATTTGTAGGTGCAAATTTAATGTTGTTAGTTTTAATTAACAGCTTTGTTAGTTTATTAACAATAAGCAGTTAACAATATAATATACTGAAAAATAAGATTTTATAATAAGAAAATAATAAATTTATTGTTCTAAATCATTATGAGCTAATATTGTAAAGCTTTTCAAATATTATAAGTAATTTTGTTAATCAAAATATACAAAAAATTTTTAGGATGATTTATATAGGCTGTGACCATGCAGGGTTTCAATTAAAAGAGAAAATAAAATCATATTTGATTGATAATGAATACCAAATTAAAGATTTTGGTTGTTATTCAGAAGAGAGTGTTGATTATCCCGATATAATTCATCCTCTCGCAAAAGAGATAAATGAAAACGAAAATTTAATTGGAATCATAATGTGTGGAAGTGGAAATGGAGTTAGCATGACCGCAAATAAATATCCCAATGTAAGAGTTGCTTTATCCTGGAATAAAGAAATAGCAGAATTAGGAAAACTTCATAATAATGCAAATGTTTTAGCTTTGCCGGCAAGATTTATTGAAGAAAGTGAAGCTTTAAAATGCGTTGAAATATTTTTGAATTCCGAATTTGAAGGAGGACGTCATCAGCGAAGAGTGGAAAAGATTAAAATTTAGCTTTTATGACAGAAGTTTATAATAAATTTATTAAAGATACCAATACAATTCCTTTTGATTTAGTTCATAGGAATAAAATTAAATTTAATATTTCGAAATATTATGCTGCTGTAGATAAAGGAATGCCACAATATTCCGATTTAGAAAAAGCAAAGAACAGGGCATCTAAATTAAAACGTAATGTGATTAATAATTTAGATAAATACCTTGTAGAATTTGAAGCAAACTTTCAAGCAAATGGTGGAAAAATCATTTGGGCACAAGATGCACAGGATGCTATTGATTCTGTTAAAAAAATTATTAGAAAATATGATGCAAAATTAATTGTAAAGTCAAAATCAATGACTACCGAAGAAATTGATTTTAACGAATATATTGAAAGTTCAAATATCGAAGTATTAGAAACAGATCTTGGCGAATATATTGTTCAGTTGGATAATGATAAGCCTTATCATATTGTAACTCCGGCAATGCACAAATCAAAAGAGGACATTGCAGAGCTATTTAATAAAAAATTTAATACGCCAATTGATTACACACCTGAACAATTAACAGAATTTGTTAGAAAATTATTAAGAGATAAATTTATTAGAGCTGATATTGGAGTTACAGGAGGAAATTTCTTAATTGCCGATACTGGAGCAGTTGCTCTTACCGAAAACGAAGGAAATGCTTTAATGTCGTTTTCAATGCCCAAAATTCATATTGCCATAGTTGGAATTGAAAAAGTTATTCCTTCAATAAAAGATATGGATTTGTTTTGGTCATTACTATCCACACATGGAACAGGTCAAAAAATAACAGTTTATAATTCCATAATTTCAGGTCCAAGAAAAGAAAATGAAGTTGATGGACCCGATGAAATGTATGTTATTTTGCTTGATAATGGACGAACAAATCTTTTAAAACATGAAGAGCAAAGAGTTGCTTTAACTTGCATAAGATGTGGTGCTTGTTTAAACTTTTGCCCGGTTTATAAAAATATTGGTGGTCATGCTTATGGAACAACTTATAGTGGACCAATAGGAGCTGTTATTACTCCACATTTAAAACCAATGGAAGAATATAAACATTTAAGTTTTGCTTCATCTTTATGTGGTGCTTGTACTGAAATTTGCCCTGTAAAAATCAATTTACATAAGTTGCTTTTGTTGAACAGAAGAGATGTTGTAAATAATGGCTTTAGTAAAAAATCAGAAAAATTCACAATGAGTGCTTATAAAATAGCAATGAAAAATCGTTGGATGATTGATTTAGCAAATTCATCAATGAAAAATATGGCTTTGAAATTATTCTTTAAAAAGACCTGGGGTCCAAGGAGAGAGCTTCCTCTAGTTCATAAAAAATCATTTAATAAACGCTGGAAAGAAGAAAGAGAGTAGATTGTTTCAGGTTTCAGGTTTTTGGGTTTGATATTATAATTTCTCGCAACCCGTAACTCGTAACAAAAAATTCATAATGAAAATGCAACATTATTTTAACTTAAATTCACTTACTATACTATGAATTGCTCCTTTTGAAGTCAAAACACTTTCAAATAAACAAATTTTATCAACAGCAACATTCTGAATGAACTCGTTTTTATACTTAGAAATTACCTTTTGAAAAAAAGAATTGTTTTGAATAGAACTAATTCGCCCAATTGTTAAATGAGGAACAAAATTTTGTCGGTCAGCTTCAAAACCAATTGAGTTTAAAGATATTTCTAATTCATTTACCAATAATTTAAGTTGTTCTGATGGATTAAGCCCAAACCAAATAACCTTAGGATTATATGAGCTCCCAAAAACACCAATGTTTTCAATATTTATATTTAAGGGCGAATGATTATAAAAAACTTTTGTTTGTATATCAATGATTTCGGGTAATTTATTTTCATTTATTTCCCCGAAAAATTTCAAAGTAATATGAATATTATCCGGCTTTACCCATCTAATTTTATCATGTTTTAAATTCTTTTCAAGAAGCTCGAGTATCTTGAGTAATTTTTCGCTTGGAATAATATTGATTGCTGTAAAAAGTCGCATTATAAAATATTTATTAGTAAAACTACAATATTTTTATAAATTTGCCATTCTTAAATTTATTGGGGAATTAGCTCAGTTGGCTAGAGCGTTTGACTGGCAGTCAAGAGGTCATCGGTTCGATTCCGATATTCTCCACAGAAATTAAACCACTTAGAAATACTAATTTCTAGGTGGTTTTTTTATTTTACAGGCAATTCAATACATATTTTGCAGAAAAAATAAAAATTGTTTGTTTTTAACAAACAATTTGTTGTATATTTGTTCGTTGCTAAAGAATAAATAATTTAAAGTAATGAATAAAGACAGAATAAAGGAAATATTATTTGACCAGAAAGAAGTTTTTAATAACAAAAAAAATTTGATTTTCAGAGATTTAAATCTTGATAATTATATAGCTTCAAAACAAGTAATTGTAATTACCGGAGTGAGGCGATGTGGCAAATCTTCTCTGTTATATCTGATTAAGGAAAAAATGAAATTAGCTGAAGGCGATTTTTGTTATTTTAATTTTGATGATGAACGTGTAGTTGCAGAAATAGATATATTAGACAAAATATTAAGTATTCATCGTGAAATTTATGGTAAAAATCCTATACTGTTTTTTGATGAAATCCAAAACGTAAATAAATGGGAAAAATTTATAAATCGTGTTTATGAGCAAGATATAAAAGTTTTTATAACCGGTTCAAATGCAAAGCTTTTAAGCTCTGAAATTGCAACTTCTCTTACAGGACGAAATCTAAGCATTGAATTATTACCGTTTTCATTTAAAGAAATATTGTTGTTAAAAGAGATTGATTATGATTTAAACAAACTTACATCAACTTTAAAATCACTGATTGTTGGTGCTTTTGACCAATATATGATTCAAGGAGGCTTTCCTTTGGTGGTCAAAGAAAATAACCTTGAATTGCTTAATCAATATTTTCAGGATATTTTATACCGGGATATTATTGCCCGATATCGCTTGAGCCAGGTGGATGAGTTAAGACAAATGGCAATTTACTTTTTTGGCAATATCAGTAAGTTATTTTCATATTCCACATTGCAAAAAATCACGGGAATAAAAAGTTTAAGTAGTATTAAGGATTATCTGGGGTTTTATAATCAATCCTATCTTTTTTTCTATCTTTCTAAATTCGATTTTTCAGTAAAAAAACAATTGATGAATCCCAAAAAAGTCTATTCAATTGATACAGGCTTAATTAACAGAATTGGATTTAGTTTTTCTGAAAATAAAGGAAGGATTTTAGAAAACATAGTATTTCTGGAACATAAACGCAGAAAATGCGAATTCTTTTACTTTTTCGGAAAGAATGAATGCGACTTCATCATTAAACAGGGAAATTCACTTATACAAGCTATTCAGGTTTCATATAATCTTAATAATGAGAATTTAGAAAGAGAAATCAGCGGATTACTTGAAGCTAAAAATGTTTATGAATTACACAATCTACTTTTACTTGTCCATGATGAAGATATATCTGTAAATATTCCTGATGAAATTCAGATTATGCCTGTTTGGAAATGGCTCTTAATATGAAATTTTAAAATGAGAATAAATACCTCTTGTGAATAAATTATATTTCATAGTAATAAAGTCAGCTTTAACCTGACTATTATGATACAATTAATAATTTAAAAAATTTAAGAAATACTAGCAAAGCCTGATTTAAATGCTATGCTTGGTAGTCAAAAGGTCATCGGTTCGATTTCGTTATTCTCCACTGAAATACAACCACTTAGAAGGACTCGAAACTAGGTGGTTTTTTATTTGCATACAAATTAACATACATTTTCAGATAAATTCCCATATAATAATTAATTACATTAACGGAATCAACCTCCCTTTTCCCCTCTAAAAATATTTACCACAGTTAGAAACATTATTTTTATATCTAACCAAAATGACCAATTTTCGATATAGAATAAATCAAATTCTATTCGTTTTTTCATAATGGAAATATCGGGTGTGCTTCCTCTAAAGCCTCTAACTTGAGCAAGTCCGGTTATGCCGGGTTTAATATAGTGCCTGTGCATATAATTCGAAATCTCTTTTGAATATTTCTCAGTATGGAAAAGCATATGAGGTCGTGGTCCAACCACTGACATTTCTCCTAGCAAAACATTAATAAATTGTGGCAATTCATCAAGGTTTGTCAAACGAAGAAATTTCCCGATTTTCGTTAGTCTTTTATCATTTTTAACAGCTTGTATTAAATCAGCATCTTCATTTTCAATCATGGTTCTGAACTTCAAACATGTAAATTCCTTATTGTTATATCCTGTTCGTCTTTGTTTGAAAAAAGCCTGACCTTTTGAAGTAATTCTAATCATTAAAAGAATAATCGGTGCAATCCAAGAAAAAATGAGAATCAAAACAATGATGGATATTATTATATCTGTTAAACGTTTTATTGCCCTGTTAAATAGGCTCGAAAGAGGACTTTGTGAAATTGAAATTATAGGAAAGATGTCAAACCTTTGATAATAATGTTTAAATGATATAAAATCTTTTAAATCAGGAACAATATTAATTTCAACATGATTACTGTAGGCGATGTCTTTGATTTTATTAAGGTAAGAATCGGGAACTGAATTCAAATAAATAAAAAATGCATTGATATTTTCTTCCTTTACAACTTTTTCGATTTCATCAAAATTGCCTGCAGTGTTCTCAATTGACTTGTCAATATTGTGTATAAATCCTTTAAATTTATACCCACCCCAAAGATTTTCGTTGAAATAATTGCTTAATTCAAGAGTTTGATTGTTGTAACCAATTATTAATAAATTTTTTTGATTGAAACCAAGTTTTTGAAAATAATGCATCAGAGAATCCAAAATAAGATTCCAAAAAATTATTAAAAAGGAAGCTACTATTACTGGTACAAAAAGTTTAAGTGTTAAAACGATTTCAAATCGCCCAAATGAACTGCCAACAATAAAAAGAAAAAATAAAACAAAACAAGCCTTTAAAATTTGTTCTACCTTTTTCTTTCGCTCTTTATTTCTTGATAAAGAATATGTTTTAAATGAAAGAGCCAGAATAATCCAGGCAAGGCTTGCAAAAACAAACATTAAATACCAAAGATGACCGTAGCATTTGATTGTTACATGAAAGCAAAAATAATACAGCATTAAATTAATAATGAGAACATCTCCTAATATTGAGATTAAAGAGAAGAATATTTGCTGACGTTTTTGCATTTTTTAAAATATTGCATAAAGATACATATTATCTTAATTGCTTTTTATTTATTTGGCTAAATTTTATTTTGATATGCTGGGTACTGAGCTCCCAAAACAGTTAGATTTTTTTGATTTTAGAACAAGGATTAACGATTAACGATTTTTGATTTTGTGGTCATTCATATACTTTTGTGCAGCTTCAGTATTTTTATAAATTTATAAATTAACTCATTATTTTCTTTAATCGCTTTTTGTGTTTAATTTTCTGATTTATAGATGTGTTTTTGAAATTTCATTTAATATTTCAATAATTAATGAAGAAAAAATTGTAAGCCGTTTCCAATTTTATTCTGTTTTACTTCTGAAATCAAAAATCGTTAATCCTTGTTCTTAAATCATTTTAGTATTTTGTGTTCCCTTTCTGTTTAATAATAGTTTTTTATTAATCATTCCAGATAGTCATTTATTTATTATTTTTTGAAAAAAATTGTAATATGTTTCTATTATTTGATTCCAATTATATTCGCTTTTTATTTTATTTAAATTGTTTTCAATCCAGATTTGGTGTTCTGATTTGTCAGGGTTGGATTTAATAATCATTGAAATATCATTTTCAGAAGAAAAGAAATATCCATTTTTGCCAACCACTTCTTTGTTAAAAGCATTATCATGAGAGCAAATAAGCGATTTGCAGCCCATAGCTTCAAGTAAAGAAGGATTTGTTCCTCCTGATGAATGTCCGTGAAAATAAAGCTTAGCATGGAAACGAAGATTATCTAAAATATTCTTATCGAAAACAGAACCGGAAAAAACAAGACGTTTGTCAGTGTATTTTTTCTTTAAATAATTTCCGTAAGAGTTTTTGTAATTTCCAATCAAGATTAACGGAAACTTATTGTCAGATAATAAAAATCCTTTAATAATAGTTTCAATATTATTGTCGGGTTGAAAGCGGGCAATTAAAAGATAATATTGAAAAGGCAAAATATTAAACTGACTTAGAACTGATGTGTCGGGATTTTGAAAGATTTCAGCTCCGTATGGAATATAGTTGGAATCAACATTATATTTTTCGTTCAGATACTTTTTAATCTCAACAGAATCTGCAATTAGATAATCACTTTTTTTAACTGCCAGTTTTTCGGCAAATTTTAAAAAATTGCTTATTACGGAATTGTACTTAACTCTTTTCCATTCAATTCCATCCATATTGGTGACTAGAATAGAGCTTTTTGAATGCAAACGAAACCAAATAGAGCTGCTTGTATATCCTAATTGATAAATTATATCAAAATCATGTTTTCTGCTATCACGAATACAATTTAAATCGTAAACAAATTGACCTGCTGATTTCAATGTTTTTACTGGGTCTTTTTGATTTATAATATTAACTGCTTTCCAGGAATTTTCTGTGAAAGTGTGATGCGTTGGATTATAAACTGTCACTTGGCAACCTAAATCTACCAAACCTACTGAAAGTTTTTCAGCAAACTGTTCAAATCCACCGTATTGGTTTGGTATTCCTCTTGTGCCAAGTATTGCTATGTGCATTTTAAATTCTTTTTAAAAGTTTTTTAGGAAGTAAGACTATTGCAAATAGCAAAAATACTATTCTTTTTAAACCATTG
>JAIPBB010000196.1 GCA_021739805.1 Saprospiraceae bacterium
AATATGGACAAATCTCTTTTTTATTATACTTTTGCTTAACAACATTTTTTTTTTTTGAAAGAATGATACAAATTATTGACTTTGAATATTATTGTATCATTCTTTCTTTTCAACATTCAACTTTTGACAACTTCATATACATAAATACAAGTTTTACCGTCATACATCAGTAAATGTCATAGGGGACTCAGTAATTTATTTTGGACAAATTAGGAGTTTTGCAAAATATAATGTGTTAAATAAAAAGCTAAAAAGATTTTCTTTTAAACCTGAGGTTGCAATAAGGAATATAATCCAAGATAAAAATGGAGTAATTTGGATTTCAACGATAAAGTCTTTATACTCATATTCAAAGGGTAAGCTAATAAACCATGCTGAAGAAAATCAAGTTTATGGTAGCAGAATTACAAATCTTAAAGTTTTTAAAGATTTTATAGTAATTGCTACTACAACCAATGGACTTCTTTTCAAGAAAGGTAATCTATTAAAAAGAATTTCAGAAGAGGATGGATTAACTGGTTCTGTAATTAAAAGTCTATATATTGATAATGACTCAACTATTTGGGTTGGAACAAATAGAGGGCTTAGCAAAATTGTATTCAACAATGTGAAAGAATTCGACTATGATATTACTAGCTTCAGCACGATTGACGGACTTCCAGCTCAGGAAATAAATGATATAAAAAAGCATAGAGACAAAATCTACCTGGCTACTGAAAACGGAATAATATCATTCAACTCTGAAAATCTCGAAAAATCAAACATTTCTCCACGTATTTTTATGGAGTTTCTTATAGTAAATGATACAGATACCATCAACGGAAACGATTTGGTTTTTAAAAATTATCAAAACAACATTGCATTTTATTATAAAGCTATTGCATTTAAAAACAATGGAAAAGTTACTTACAGCTATAAACTGGAAGGTCAAGACCAAAACCCTGTTAAAACAAACGGTTTAATGGCAAGGTATCCTGAGTTACCACCCGGCAATTATACTTTTTCTGTGAAAGCTTCTTATGATGGCATACAATTTAGCAAAGCAGTAACAGTTAAATTTGAAATAAGAAAACATTGGACTCAGACAATTTTATTCAAAATCGGACTCGTAGTTTTGCTGATTTCAATATTCATTTTAATTACAATCCTTTTATTAAAATCACAAAGAAAAAAACATGAAAATAAGCGAAAAATTCTATTGTCAGAACAAAAAGCTTTACGTATGCAGATAAATCCGCATTTTTTCTTTAATTCACTTGGTTCAATACAACGTTTTATTGTTAATAATAATGCTGAAGTTGCACAATCTTATCTTACCGAATTTTCTTCACTTATCAGGTTAGTTCTTGAAAATTCAAAACATAATTTTGTTTTTATGGACAATGAAATTGAACTGATTAGACTTTACCTTGAACTCGAGAAAAAAAGATTTCTTCAAAAAATTGATTTTGAAGTTGAAATTGCTGAAGATGTCATGGCCAGAGAAATTAAAATACCTCCGCTTCTGATTCAACCCATTGTTGAAAATGCAATATGGCATGGTATTATGCCAAAAAATACTGAGGGAAAGATTAAGGTGTCATTTTCTATGTATAACGAAAAAGAAAGCCTGCTTTTATGTAAAATATCAGATAATGGAATAGGAATGAAAAAATCAGCGGAGATTAATCAACGAAGGGGAAAACATTATGTTTCTACAGGATTAAAAAATGTTGAAGAAAGAATAGATTTAATAAATAAGGTTTTCAAAACAAATATGAAAATGAGTTTTATTGATTTGTATGAAGGTTCGGAATCTGCCGGCACAGAAGTGCATATGACAATTTATTATATTTAAGTACCAAAAAATTACAAGATGAAAGAATCAAGTTTGATAAAAGCAGTCGTAATTGATGATGAAGCCAATATTGTTTCTTTGATTTGTGACCTGATTAAGGAATACTGTCCGCAAGTAAAGATAATTGGAACTGCAAACAGCGTTAAAAGCGGAATTGATTGTATAGAAAAGTGTCGTCCGGATCTTGTTTTTATGGACATTGCAATGCCTGATGGAACGGGATTTAATATTATCGAAGAGCTGGAATATAATGATTTTGAAGTCGTTTTTATAACAGCATATGATAATTATGCTATTAAAGCTTTTGAATTTTCAGCTATACATTATATTCTAAAACCTGTTGACCATACTCACTTGACTGAAGTTGTTAAGAGGTATATTAAGAATAAACAGATTGATAATCTGGAAAGCCGGATGAGTCTTTTGAGCCAGAATCTTCAAAATAAGGAAAAACGGATAATGATTCAAACACAGCAGGAAACAAGAATTGTGGAAGTTGACGATATATTATATTGTAAATCAGACAGTAACTATACTACCTTTTATTTGAAAGATGATGTTAAATTTGTTTCTTGCAAGGCAATGAATAACTATAACCGATTGTTAAGTGATTTCGGTTTTTACAGGATACATCAATCCCTATTAGTTAACCTTAAACAAATTAAGTCATTTGTGAACAGAAGAGGTGGCTATGTGATAATGAAAGATGGAAGCGAGCTGGATGTGTCAAGAAGAAAGAAAACTCAGTTTTTGCAAATTTTGGAAGACTATACATTTAGATTGTAATATTTACTCAAATCCACATAGCTTTCAGAAAATCTTTTGTTTTAATGTTTAATGTTTTACAGAAATTCTTTAAAATCATTGTGAATCTATTTACTATAGGTGTTTTGTAGCTTGAGAATTAGAAGTGTTTTGATAATAAATATATTACAAACAAATAAACAAAACAAACATTGGGCTTTCACTAATAATGTCAAACTAAGTGCTAATTAAATATCAATGGTTTACTGTTATTGATATTTCTTTTTATTAAATAATGAAACAACATTTGATAAAATTTCACAAAGGGAAAATATAAAATTCTTTTCGAATGGGACTTAATAAATGGATTAGCAACCTATTGGCTAAAAGCAATTCTGGCAAATGAATTGAAATGAATAATCAATATGCCAAATATTACAAATTAAAAACATAATTTCTATAATATAAATAAAAAGAAATTATTAGCTTTCAACATAGACTCACAAAGATTTCAAAGAACTTAAACTATCGCCTTAGAATATCTATAATTATCATTGGACAATAGAGAAATGTTTTAATTAAAAAATACAATAAAGAAATTGTTCTCAACACCTGAGAATATAATATACAAGATTAAGTTTAAAGTTTGTTTATAACAACAAAGTGTAGGGCTTTTATCTATTTGGTAGAGTTTTGAATGAAAGCGGTATTTCTTATTAAGAATTCGGTATGTTTAATATTGATATATATTGATAAAAATTTTGATTTACTTATTCTTAAACTAGTGTAGATTGAAAATAATGGATGTGTTTTAGAATAAATGAAAAAATCTGTTAATAATTTTCAGTACACTTTATTCTAGATTGCTAAAGTTGTTCATCCCTAACAATGACAATTGAACCTAAGAATACCTAATAATAATTACTGCCTGAATTCTGGCATTTGACATCAAAGGTATTCTTAAGTTTTGTAAATTTCTCCATTTAAACATTTTTTTTATCACATTATAAGCTCATGCTAATAAAACAATTAGTGGCTGCAAGAAAACCAAACAAATTTTGATTTTCATTTAAGAGTAGTTTTCTTGCCGACATTATTAAGAGGAAACATGAAAATTGCAATAATTTATTTAACTTTGGAAAAATGATTCTTGCTTGTGACAAGCAGGAATCATCTATATCTAAACAAGCTTATTAGATAAAAGACATTAACGCTTTTAATTTACATATAGCAATAAGCGATTGAATACAAGTACAAAACGAAGTGAAATAATGCAGACAGAAGAAAAAATATTATATGAAGCCAGAGACTTCAAAACAATAGAATTGTGGAAAAATGTGACACAAGAGCAGTGGAATAATGCCGACTGGCAATTAAAAAACTCGATACGCAGCGTTGAACAGTTGAAAAAAGTTATAAAATTAAATGCGTTTCAGCTTAGTGAAATTGACAGAACTTTAATTGCATTAAAGAATGAAGGAAAAGAACCATTGCGAATTACACCTTATTATGCCTCACTTATGCAAGCTGACCCATTTCACCCGAAGATGTTGTCGGGCGAAAAATCGAATAAAAGGCTTGACCCTATTTTTTGGCAAAGTGTACCAACGCCTGCAAATTTGTTATTTCCCGATATAGGACAAGAAGGTTCAATGGCTGAAAGCTCACGAAGTTATGGTGCTGCTTATCAACGGTATCCAAATAGAGTTGCCCTTTTTGTTGCTGAAAACACAAGTTGTGCTTCCTATTGTGTTCATTGCCAAAGAGCAAAATCATTAGATAGCTCAGTTTGTATTAACAGAACCGAAATAAATAAGGGTTTGTTTTATATTAATTACAATAAAAATATTAACGAAGTGCTTATTACAGGTGGCGATGCACTTATGACAAGTAAACTTCGTTTGAAATACGTTTTGGAAGAATTAAGCAGGATACCTCACCTTCGTGCTATTAGAATTGCCACCAGAGTACCTGTTGTAATGCCCATGGGGATAACTGACGAATTGTTGGAATTAATAAAGGCTTCAGCAAATAAATTTAACAAAGGTTTTGAAAAGTATGTGTATTTTATGACTCATATAAATCACTATCATGAAATAACAAAGGATTTAGAAATTGCAGTAAAGAAAATCCGCAATCATGGCTTTACAATCCGCAATCAAACCGTGTTATTAAACCACGTAAACGACTATTATAAAACATTGGCACTAACCTTTACACGAATGTTTTGGATTGGTATTCACCCTTATTATTTATTTCAATGTCATAAAGAAAAAGGAATCATTCATTTTATTACTCCAATACAAATTGGGAAAATTTACATGAAACATCTGCAAGGATGGATTTCTGGTATTACTTTGCCAAAATATGTAGCAAATATTGAAGGTGGTGGAGGAAAAGTTCTATTAATGCCATCAGGTCATGATACCTTTAATAAAGAGATTAAAGTTGATAATGGAATATCCGAAAGCTATGCCATGGTGACTACCTGGGCTGGGAAAGAATTTAAAAGATACGAAGCTCTTGGCAGAACGACCTCTGAAGAGTTTGAAAATGCGGTAAAAATTATGGATGCTTTTATTGGAAGAAAAGGGGTGTTTGTTCCAAAGCTAATTATAGTTGATAGCAAAGGGCACCATATTGAAACAACAAATAGAACGAAATTGCCAACATTAGAAAGAATAAAAAAATCGGAACTGTTGAATTATGATGTATTTGAAAACAATATGCCACTGACTAATCCCGCAGAAATTACTGATATTTTACATAAGGAATTCTTAAAATCAACATTCAATAAAGATTCCTTTTAACCTATAAAATTGAAAATATTATGGCTTATTTTTCAATCAAACAAAATGATTTTATTAACCCAAATTTAAATGGTTTAGAGCAATCTGATACTTTGGCAATAAATGAAATATCAAAAAAACTTATTGCAAAAGGAAAAAAGATTTACAGATTTGGACTCGGACAATCTCCCTTTCCTGTGCCAAAAAGTGTTGTTGAAGCTTTACGTCTTAATGCGGCACAAAAAGACTACCTGCCAGTAAAAGGTCTTTTGCAGTTGCGTGAAACTGTCGCTGAATTTCATAGAAAGAAAGATAATGTTGAAACTATTGCTGATAATGTTATTATCGGACCTGGTTCAAAAGAACTTGTTTTTTTGCTTCAATTGGTATTTGACAGTGAAATAATTATTGTCAGTCCTTGCTGGGTTTCTTACATTCCTCAAGCAAAAATTATTGGGAAAAAGATTTCTGTTATTCACAGTTCTTATGAAGACAAATGGCAATTGACACCTGGATTATTTCGCGATTTTCTGAAAAAGAGAAATATAAAAGATACGCTTACATTAATGATTTTAAATTATCCGGGCAATCCTGATGGTGTTTCTTTTAATGAAGAATATCTGAAAGAAATAGCTGACCTGGCAAGGGAAAATAATATTTATATCCTATCAGATGAAATATACGGACAATTGAATCACAAAGGTCATCATGTTTCTATTTCAAAATATTATCCTGAAGGAACTATAATAAGCTCAGGATTATCTAAATGGTGCGGTGCAGGAGGGTGGCGTTTAGGAACATTTACTTTTCCACAAAATTTAAATTGGATTTTAGAAAAAATTGCAATTGTTGCCAGTGAAACATATACATCCGTAAGTGCACCTATTCAATTTGCAGCAATACGAGCATTCAAAGGCGGAACAGAAATTGAAGAATATCTTTGGCAAGCAAGAAAAATTCTATCAAAAGTTGGGAATGAATGTGCTGAAAAATTAAATAATGCCGGAATTAAAACACATGCTCCAGTTGGTGGTTTTTATCTTTTTCTCGATTTCTCAAATTTTACAGATAAAATACATTCCAAAGGAATAAAATCATCGAAAGAGCTTTGTAATGCAATTTTGAATGATACAGGGGTCGCTATTCTGCAAGGAAGTTCTTTCAACTGTGAGGAAGATATATTTGTTGCAAGATTGGCTTATATTGATTTTGATGGTGCCAGAGTGTTGGCTGCTGCCAGAGCTATTCCAATTCATGAACCACTGCCTGCTACTTTTACAAAAACCTATTGCAACAAAGTTCTCGAAGGCATTAATAAATTGATAGAATGGTTTAATTAATCATTTGAAACAAAGGAGAATTTTAAAATCAAAAATTGCAAATTAGAATACCAATATCTCTATTTAACCATTTTTTCTTTAATATTTATAAGCTTTTGCAAATAATATAATTACAGAAAACATCATAATATTTACAATAAATTATTTAACTTTGAAAAGCCATACAAGAGAAAATAATGGATGATAAACAAAATATACTTATTTATCGAAACTCAGATGGCAATATTAAATTAGATGTTCATTTGCAAGATGATACTGTTTGAGTTAATCGTCAGAAAATGGTAATTTTGTTTAATAGAAACCTAAAAACCATAGGGAAGCATATTAACAATGCTTTTACCGAAAGTGAACTAGAAAAAAGTTCAACTGTCGCAAATTTTGCGACAGCTCAAAATGAAGCTTTAGAATTAAAATAAAGTGATGAAAGATAAAAAAGAGAATAAAAGCAGACCCTTAATTCGTAATAGCACAGCCGAATTTTTGATATTCACATCACAAGCCGGAGAGAACAGTATTGAAGCTCGTTATGAAGACGAGACAATTTGGCTAACTCAAAAGCTTATGGGTGAGCTATTTGAAGTTGATGTGCGTACTATAAATGAGCATTTAAAGAATATTTATAAACAAAATGAGTTGACAGAGAAGTCAACTATCCGGAAATTCCGGATAGTTCAAATAGAGGGCAATAGGGAGGTTGCACGTGATGTCGCTTTTTATAATCTCGAAGCAATTATCTCTGTTGGTTATAGGGTTAATTCTATTCGTGCCACTCAGTTTAGACAGTGGGCAACAAGGGTGCTTAAAGAGTTTGCTATCAAAGGATTTGTGCTAGATAAAAAACGCCTTGAAAATGGCACATATCTCAATGAAAACTATTTTGAAGAGCTTTTATCTGAAATAAGGGAAATAAGATTAAGCGAAAGAAAATTCTATCAGAAAGTAACCGATATTTTTGCCACAAGTTTAGATTATAATAATGAGGCAAAAACGACAAAAGAGTTTTTTGCTAAAGTTCAAAACAAATTGCATTTCGGAGTTCATGGACACACAGCGGCAGAGCTAATTTATAAAAGAGTAGATAGTAATAAAGATAGAATGGGTTTAACTTCATGGAAAAATAGTCCAGATGGGAAAATATTAAAAACTGATGTATCAATTGCAAAAAACTACCTTTCAAAAGATGAAATGGAATCTTTAGGTAGAATTGTAAATGCTTATTTGGATTTAGCAGAAGAAAGGGCTAAAAGAAAAATTCCAATGACTATGCAAGATTGGGCAAAAAGACTCGATTTATTTTTAGAATATGACGATAGAGCAGTACTAACAGATGCAGGAAAAATAACTGCTGAAATTGCAAAAGACAAAGCCGAAAGTGAATTTGAAAAATATCGTATTGTGCAAGACCAACTTTTTGAAAGCGATTTTGACCGTGAAATGAAGCAAATAGAAGAAAAATTAAAAAACCGCGATTGAAATTAATGTTTCGTGTTGCGAGTTTCGTGTTTCGTGTTTCGAGTCTTGCTTAATTATATTTCAAATTATTAATGATAAAGAATTTCGATTTCTCCATTTAAACAGTTTTTCTTTAATAAGTTATAAGCTTAGGGCGAATAAAATAATTAAAGAAAACATCATATTAATTACAATAAAATATTTAACTTTGAAAAAATGATTTCCTTCAGTAGCAGTCAGGAAATCTTTTTATCTACAAGTTGACATTCATTATAAAAAGACAAAATAATGGCACTATTCAAGATTGAAAAAAAATTAGAATACATCAAGGAAAAACCTTTTAAACTTGAAAAAGAGATTCAGGATTTATCCGAGCAAAATTTGAAAACGGTTTTCGGACTCGACTTTGTTAAATCAGAATTTTCACTTAATAATTTCAGGATTGACACCTTGGCATTTGATAAAGAAGCCAATGCATTTGTTATTATAGAATACAAAAGAGATAAGAATTTTAGCGTTATTGACCAAGGTTATGCTTATTTATCATTAATGCTCAACAACAAAGCTGACTTCATACTAGAGTTCAATGAGAACTTGGACAAGACACTAAAACGTAACGATGTTGATTGGTCACAATCAAGAGTTCTTTTTGTCTCTCCAGCTTTCACAAATTATCAAAGAGAAGCGATTAATTTTAAAGATTTGCCAATAGAATTATGGGAAGTTAAAAGATTTGAGAATAATACAGTTTCTTATGAGCAAATTCAAAAAGCAGGTGCACAAGAAAGCATAAAAACAATTTCAAGGACCGATCAAACAATTGACAATGTTGCAAAAGAAATAAAAGTTTATTCAGAGGAAGAACATTTAGAAAATGTAAATGAAGAAATAATAGAGCTTTATGAGAAATTCAAAAGTGCCATTCAAAATCTAGACAACTTTGAAATTAAACCTAAGAAAAAATATATTGCATTTGTTTCTGGACGCAACGTAATTGATATTTTACCACAAAAAAAAGCGTTGAAAATGTGGATTAATATGAGCAAAGGAGAACTTGACGACTCAAAAAATATTACACGGGATGTATCGACAACAGGGCATTGGGGAAATGGGGATTATGAAATTCAGACAAATAATGATGATGATTTAGAATACATTTTAAGTCTTGTGAAACAATCGATTAAAAAAAATAAAAAATAACGAAATGCCAAAAATGTGTATAGTGAATAGCTACATGCGGGATATCTACAACGCTAAGACGAAACATCTGCACACTACCCAAAGGAGCATATTTTATTCGATTATGGAATAATGATTTTGTGAAGATTGAGAAGATGGTGGTTTATTAAGAATTTTCTAATGAATGGACAAATAGAAGTTTAAAAATGGCTAAAAAACTAATACCTCCAAAGGAAGGGTTCAATGAAATACTTCTTTACACCACGCCCAACGGCAAAGTGAAAGTGGAAATATATTTGCAAAACGAAACCATTTGGCTTACCCAACAAAAGATAGCTGATTTGTTTGGGGTTGATAGAACCGTAGTAACAAAGCACTTGAAGAATATTTTTGGAAGAGAAGAGCTAAAAGAAATTTCAGTTAGTGCAAAAATTGCACATACTGCCGCAGATGGCAAAAATTATCAAACACAGTTTTACAATCTTGATGCTATCATTTCTGTAGGTTATCGTGTAAATAGTAACCCTGCCAGCCATTAGCAAGTAATGAAAAACATATTTGAATCGGGCCAGTTAGATGAAAATTTAGTTGTTTCCATTTTGGAAATAACTGCTAGTGATGACAAAACTATAATTCTTTTGAATTTGAGAAGAAGAAATTAGTGATTAAGATTGATATATAACAAATTTTTTGATTTAAGAACAAAGGGTAATGTGTGCAAAAATGGTTGGTAGAAAATTAAAAATTAATTTGTAATATTCCGGCGTTAATCTGAAGAGGAAGCAAGCTCTGGTGGAGATCAACTTGTTAGCAATAAGATTAATGCTTATACAGTAATATTGGCA
>JAIPBB010000197.1 GCA_021739805.1 Saprospiraceae bacterium
ATCTATAGAACCAAAGTTTCCTTGTCCGTCAATTAATGGATATCTCAATGACCATTCTTGTGCCATTCGAACCATTGCATCATATACAGCAGTATCACCATGTGGATGATACTTACCTAAAACTTCTCCAACTATTCTTGCTGATTTTTTATAGGGTCGATTAGATAAAACTCCCAAATCAAGCATGCCATATAAAACTCTTCTGTGTACAGGTTTTAGTCCATCTCTTACATCAGGTAAAGCTCTGGAAACGATAACCGACATCGAATAATCGATGTAAGCTGATTTCATCTGGTCTTCAATATTTACCTTTACTATTCTATCGCTGTGTTGCATTTTTATTTATTTAATTAAATCACAAATATTCAGACACTTACAAAAGTGTTTTTGGTCTAAATTTCAATTGACGAATTTAGTCTTTTTTGATGAAATACTATAATCTTTTTCGTTATTTATTATAAACACTTTTTTGTTGATAAAAATCAAATTCAGAAACAACAATCTTTGATAATGTACTTAATTTTGAAACTAACCGAAAAAGATAGAATTTGATTAAAATGTTAATTTTAATTTTACGGCATACTAGTTGCAGTCAACGGGAGTTGCAATAATTGATACCTAGATTTGACATTCTGTCATTAAGAAAATTAATACTTGGACGGTATCAAATTGAAACATTTAATTTTAGAAGCAAAATCTAAAAATGAGTTAAATAATTTATGCTGAATAATTTTTATTTGATTTTTTGATAGATATAGATTTTTAATAATAATTTTGACATTAAATTAAGATATAATATAAATGGAAGCAAAGTTTTCACAAAGAGTAAAAGATGTTCTAGCCTACAGTCGTGAGGAAGCCTTAAGATTAGGAAATAATTACATAGGTATTGAGCATTTATTATTTGGAATAATAAGGGAAGGCGAAGGCAAAGCAGTTCAAATTCTTGCATATTTTGGAATCGACTTGGTAAACCTTAGGATAACTATCGAAAATTCAGTTCAGGAAAGTAATCCTAAAGAAACTGATGTTAACAATATTCCCTTGATTAAGCAAGCTGAAAGAGCATTGAAAATCACCTATCTCGAAGCTAAAACCTTTAATAGTGAGCTAATTGGTACTGAGCACCTTCTTTTAGCAATTTTAAAGGACAATAATAACCTTGTTACAAAGACTATACAGACTCATGGAATAGATTATAATACAATTAAGGAAGAATTTAAACAAATTATTTCGGAAGGAACACCTGATTTTGACTTCAATCCAAAAAATGAACTTCCGGGTGACACTGATGATATGGATGATATGCCAGGTAGTGGTAGTAAAGGATTTGGAGGTAGTAACCCATCAAAAATATCATCGGAATCGAAATCAAAAACTCCTGTTTTAGATAACTTTGGCAGAGACTTAACAAGAGCTGCCGAGGAAAATCGCCTTGACCCTGTTGTTGGTAGAGAAAGAGAACTTGAACGAATTGCACAGATTCTTAGCCGTAGAAAGAAAAACAATCCTATACTTATTGGTGAACCAGGTGTTGGTAAATCAGCCATTGCCGAAGGTTTAGCTTTAAGAATTATAAATAGAAAAGTTTCAAGAGCTTTATTTAATAAAAGAATAGTAACACTTGATATCGCATCTTTAGTTGCCGGAACCAAATACAGAGGTCAGTTTGAAGAAAGAATGAAAGCAGTTCTTAATGAACTTGAAAAAAATCCTGATGTCATTCTTTTTATAGATGAAATTCATACTATTGTTGGAGCTGGTGGAGCATCAGGCTCACTTGATGCTTCAAATATGTTCAAACCTGCTTTAGCACGTGGTGAAATTCAATGTATCGGTGCAACAACTCTTGATGAATATCGTCAAAACATTGAGAAAGACGGTGCTTTAGACAGAAGATTTCAAAAAATCATTGTTGACCCTACTAGTCCGGAAGAAACAATTGAAATTCTAAACAATATTAAAGAAAAATACGAAGACCACCATTTAGTTAAATATACCCCTGAAGCCATTAATGCATGTGTAGCTCTTACAACAAGATACATAAGTGGAAGATGCCTGCCTGACAAAGCAATTGATGCACTTGACGAAGCCGGTTCAAGAGTTCATATCACAAATATTAATGTGCCAATTGAAATAATTAATATTGAAGCAAAGATTGAAGATATTAAAACTCAAAAAACTAAGGCAATAAAAAGTCAAAAATACGAAGAAGCTGCTCGTTTAAGAGATATGGAACGTAATCTTCAAAATGATCTTGAAACTGCAAAAAAGAATTGGGAAAAAGAGGCTGAAATTCACAGAGAATCAGTTAGCGAAGACAATGTTGCAGAAGTTGTTGCAATGATGACCGGCGTTCCTGTTCAAAGAATTGCCCAGAATGAAAGCAATCGGTTGATAAATATGGAAACTGAGCTGGAAGGAAGCGTAATAGGCCAGAATCAGGCAATTAAAAATGTTGTCAAAGCCATCAGAAGAAATAGAGCAGGACTTAAAGACCCGGGCAAACCAATTGGCTCTTTTATTTTCCTTGGTCCAACCGGTGTGGGAAAAACACATTTAGCTAAAGTCCTTTCCAGGTATTTATTCGATAATGATGATGCTCTTATTCGTATTGATATGAGTGAATATATGGAGAAATTTGCTGTTTCAAGGTTAGTTGGTGCTCCTCCCGGATATGTTGGTTATGAAGAAGGCGGGCAATTAACTGAAAAAGTTCGAAGAAAACCTTATTCAGTTGTTTTACTTGATGAAATTGAAAAAGCACATCCTGATGTATTCCATCTATTATTACAAATGCTTGATGATGGTTTACTCACTGATAGCTTTGGAAGAAAAATAGATTTTAAAAATACCATCATTATAATGACTTCCAATATTGGAAGTCGTCAATTAAAAGACTTTGGTGCAGGAGTTGGATTCAATACAAATGCGAAAATGTCTAGTAAGTCTGAGTACAATAAAAGTGTAATTGAAAACGCACTAAAAAAAGCATTTGCTCCGGAATTTCTTAATAGAATTGATGATGTTGTTGTTTTTGATTCACTTGAACGCGAAAGCATTCATAAAATTATTGACATCGAGCTTGCTGTTTTATTCAAAAGAGTTCTTGATTTAGGTTATAAAATGAAAATTACCGAAAAAGCTAAAGATTTCATAGTGGAAAAAGGCTGGGATTCACAATTTGGTGCAAGACCTTTAAAAAGAGCAATTCAAAAACACATTGAAGACCCTCTGGCCGAAGAAATAATAAAAACTAAACTTTCTGAAGGCGATATTATTAATATTGATTTCAATGAGAAAGAAAACGAAATAAAGATTAAAATCGGTAAAGCTAAAAAAAGCAACAAAACACAAATTACAAATAACAAATAAATTCCAATTTTTAAATTTCAAATCCCAAACCGTTTCGAACATTTGAAAATTGGTATTTGAAAATTATTTGTTTTTTGATGCTTGTAATTTGAATTTTTGTGAATTAGAAAAAAAAATCAGAATTAAGAGCCTATTAGTTCCTTCATTTTGGTTCCAATATCAGCAGGCGAATCAACAACATAAACTCCACAATCTCTAAGTATTTCTTTTTTGGCTTCAGCAGTGTCAGCTTTACCTCCAACAATTGCTCCTGCATGTCCCATGGTTCTTCCTTTTGGTGCTGTTGCCCCGGCTATAAAACTAACAACTGGTTTAGTCCCGAATTCTTTTATGAAATATCCTGCGTTTGCTTCCATGTTTCCACCAATTTCACCAATCATAACAATTCCTTTGGTTTCATCATCTTTCATGAAAAGTTCTACAGCATCTTTTGTTGTTGTTCCAATAATCGGGTCTCCTCCAATTCCTATCGCAGTAGATTGACCTAATCCAACTTTTGTTAATTGGTCAACAGCTTCATAAGTTAAAGTTCCTGAACGTGATACAATGCCAATATTGCCTTTTTGATGAATGAAAGCCGGCATAATTCCTACTTTTGCTTCACCGGGTGTAATTATTCCCGGGCAATTTGGTCCAATTAATCTGGAATCTTTGTCCTTTAAAAATTCCTTAACCATTATCATATCTTTGGTTGGAATTCCTTCGGTAATGCAAACAATAACCTTAATTCCTGCATCAGCAGCTTCAATAATTGCATCAGCAGCAAATGCTGGTGGTACAAAAATTAAAGAAACATTTGCTTGTGTTTCTTTCACAGCATCCGAAACTGTATTGAAAACCGGTTTATTTAGATGTAGTGTTCCTCCTTTTCCCGGAGTTACCCCTCCTACTACATTTGTTCCATAATCAATCATTTGACCGGCATGAAAACTTCCTTCGCTTCCGGTGAAACCTTGTACTATTATCTTTGAATCTTTGTTTACAAGTATGCTCATTTATTTATTTTTAAGTTTCAAAAGCTGCGAAAGTAATAAATTTCTTATCTGCATAAAAAGATTTTTGTTACTAATCAGCCGGACTAAATGGACGGAATTAAATTAAATGCCACAGATTCACAGATTTTAGAAATCAATTATTTATTAAATCTACTCAGATTGTCATACAAATAATAAAAAATTTTTATTATTTGTTAATCTGGAATAATTGCGTAACTGCATAACTAATAAAAAGTTAATAAGCTTAATGCCTTGATTTATCATGTAATAAAAATAGTATATTTTCAAATCTGTGAATCTGTGGCTTTTATACTTATGATTGATGATTTACGAATTATTATTAGACAATTGATGGCTTAATAAATAATTTAAATCGTCTTAATACTCCTTTTAACACGAAACACAATTGCAGTAATTAAAGTATAATAAGATTAAATTCCTGAACATAAACATTCTGCCTTATGGACTACCTTTATTCATCTACAGAAAATAATGATACAATTTGTGCTATTTCAACAGCTCACGGAGCAGGTGCAATAGCCGTAATTCGCTTATCCGGTAAGGATTCCTTTAAGGTTTGCAGCGATATTTTTGTACCAAAAAGCAAAAACTTAAAAATCAACGAAGCTCCTTCTCATACAATTCATTATGGTGAAATTAAAAATGGAGATGAAATAATAGATGAAGTTTTGCTTAGCATTTTTAAATCACCAAATTCCTATACGGGTGAGGATGTTGTAGAAATATCTTGTCATGGTTCTAATTATATACAAACAAAAATTATAGAATTGCTAATTAGTAAGGGTGTACGTCACGCAAAGGCAGGTGAATTTACTTTCAGAGCTTTTATGAATGGTAAATTTGACCTTTCACAAGCCGAAGCGGTTGCCGATATTATTTCATCGAATTCTAAAACTTCACACGATTTGGCATTAATGCAAATGCGAGGCGGATATTCCACTAAAATCAATACTCTTAGAAAACAATTATTGGATTTTATGTCCTTGATTGAACTTGAACTTGATTTTAGTGAAGAAGATGTTGAGTTCGCAAATCGGGCAAAATTAAAGAATCTTTTAGTTGAAATTAAGCTTGAGCTAAACTCTTTAATTAGTTCATTTTCTTATGGTAATGTAATTAAAAAAGGAATTCCGGTTGCAATTATCGGACATCCGAATGTTGGCAAGTCAACTTTGCTAAATGCTCTTTTAAATGAAGAAAGAGCAATAGTCTCCGAATTGCCCGGTACAACAAGAGATACAGTTGAAGACACTATAAACATTAACGGAATTCTATTTAGATTTATTGACACAGCCGGATTGCGAGACTCACAAGATATAATTGAATCAATCGGTATTGAACGCACATATGAAAAAATTAATCAGGCAAGCATAATTCTTTATGTATTTGACATTAATGAAGCTACTTGTGATGAAATTGAAGGAAGTATAACAGAATTCAAAAATTATATAAAGGAAAACTTAGGTGATGAAAGCAAAAAATTTATTTTGGTTGCCAACAAAACCGACCAGCTTATTCAAGCACCTAGAGGAATGAAAGAACTTTTCGACTTAGAATGTATTTTCATTTCGGCAAAGCGTAAAGAAAACATCCACTTAATTGCTGAAAGCCTTGTAAACTGTGTGGAAATGGAAAATATTTCAGATTCAACAATTGTTTCAAATTTACGACATTTCGAAGCCCTGAAAAAATCACAAAATGCAATCGAAAATGTCGAGAATGGTTTTGCTAGTAATACTCCTTCCGACCTTATTGCAATTGACATAAAAGAAGCATTACACTATCTCGGTGAAATCACCGGAGAAATCACTAATGATGAGATTTTAGGAAATATCTTTGGAAAGTTTTGTGTTGGGAAATAGGAAATAGAATGGTTTCTTGAATTCTTAGATTCAACCATAAAATATGCGGCTTGTTAGCGTTTCATTGGTTTTTTTCACTCTTTTATTCTACTATATAATAATCTACCCAGGCATCTATTTGCTTAACAGAATTTGGACGTAAAATAATCTTTTGATTCTTGTCCAACAAAAACATAGTTGGTGTAGCAAATACATAATAATCTTTTACAGATTGGCTGCTCCATTTATTATAATCGCACATACTGATGAATGGAAATATGCTTGAAAAACTGTTGAATAATGCTTTTTCGGTATCCAAAGAAACAAATACTACTTCTACGCCTTTTGATTTCCATTTTGCATAAAGAGGAGGTAGTTGTCTTAGTTCTTCTGCACACCTCGGACACCAACTGGCTCCAAAAATGACTACTTTGTATGATGATTGAATAACCGACAAACGATTTGGCGTTTTTATAACTAAACCACCTTTTAAAACATCTCCGCTAAAAACAATATCGGGTGCGGTATTCCCTTTTTTCATGGCACGATACGATTCTAATTGTTTTGCCAAATCATCATTTACAGTGCAACTATTTTGTGTTAATACTTTTATAGCCAAATATTCTGATGCTTGAAGTAAGCTATGACTCTCTAACAAATCAAATAGATATTTAGTGATTTCATTAAACTTCTTTTCGTTTCCGGATAGGTTTGTAATCATAAAATCGATGGAAACACTCATTTCTTTATAAACAGTATCGAGTGACTGCCCCATATTTTCTAATAACCAGAAATGACTTTCAATGGCATCTTTGAGTAAACCACTCTTATAGAGTCGTTCATCGGTATAATCTAATTTTCGGAAAGCTGCTATAGTTGCAGGAATTTCTTCGGTACGGTATTGAGCAATAGTAGAAACCGAACTTACCAATTTACGAGTAGGCAAAAACCAACTCACATAGCTCTCGGGGTCTAAGCTTTTTAAAAAATCATTATCTTCTTGTTTAATGCGTAGCATTTCTTTATCGATGTCTTGTTTGGTATGTTTTTGTTTTGCAAAAAGCGAATCTGCCTGATATATCTTTCGCAAATAAACCCAGGCACTCAATGCTTGCTCACGCTTGGGATGGTCAATTGCATATTGCACAAACAACTGATTTTCTTTTCCTGATAAAGTAATAATACTTTCCGGCAAACTCAAAACTTCTCCTTTCAACTGTATGTTTTCATTGGCAAGCACCACAAAATAAGCTTTATTATCTGCTGCTGCCAAATACCCCATGCCCAAATCTTTATCGGCATATTTCAATTTAAAAACTCCTTGCTCCGAAACTTTTACGCTATCGATGGAATAAATACCAAAAGCATCAAAACCCACCAGGCGAACTTGTTGTCCTGCTAAAAATGGAAAATTACCTGTGATTGTGTATTGGGCAAAAGTATTAAGTGATAAAATACAAACAGATAGTATAGTAAGAAAGTTTTTAAAGTTCATAAAATTAAAAGTTTGTAAGTTCATAAAGTTTAGAAAATTCATAAAGCTCCCTCTTTACAAACTTTCTGCTTTCGACCGAAGGGAGTCCGTAGGACACTTTTTACTTCTCTCCTAATCCTTAATGCAACGCACAGAGTAGCCGTAGGCCCGGAAGTAGCTGCCCATGAAGGCAGCGCCACTGGTGAAATACAGGAAGCGCGAGGAAGCGCCAACTACGGTACTCGACCAGTAGTAGCCGTTGGAACCCACACCGTTGAGCGAACCACCGCTGTAGTCGCGGCTGCCTGCTACGGGCAATTTAAGTAGCGAGGCATAAGCCCCAGCTGCATTGTTGCTGCTCCAAGTTGCTTTTTCTGCAGTCCATTCTGTTTCTGTTGGTAATCTATAAGCTGTAGGGCAAGGATTGTTTACACCATATACCCCTTGCCATAAATTGTTGTTTTGTGGGCTGCGCCAATCGTAATTACCACTATTAACGGTTATAAAATTAGCATGTCCGGGAACATCTGTACTTGATAATGTACTTGTAGTTCCTGATGTTCTTATTTGATGCCCATCGCTGCCTCTTCCCCATTGGTATAAATCGCCATAAGAAGCAGCATCGTTGTTACTTGTTGCTACCTGTGTGGCACCGAGATTACGGTCCATCCATATTTTACCGGTGGTTGGGTTATAAACATCGGTCAGACTTAAGACTGTCAGACCAAGAACCGTTCTCCATGTGGGCACTCCACTATTAAAAGTTAAAATTTGTCCTTCATTACCTGTTGTAACTGTTACCCATGCAGTTCCGTTCCAGTATTGCATTTGGCCCGGAGTTGTACCTGTTGGTATGGTTGGGTCGGTCTCGGTATAACTGTCTAACTTATTATTCCAGTTTGTTGTATTTGTTGCAGTAATTCCACTTGCAACTGAAGAACTAAACACAGGGTCAGTTTCATTCATCACAGCATTTATTACATAAGGACTTATTGTTGTTCCTGCTCCGGTAATATTTACATTTGTTCCTGCCTGAGAAACACCACCAACTCCATCTTGTCCGGCTGCTCCGGTAGCACCAGTAGCTCCGGCTATTCCTGTTGCACCAGTTGAGCCAATTGCACCTGTAGCCCCTGCCATTCCTGATGGTCCCGTAGAACCTGTCATTCCTAATCCGGTTGGTCCGGTAATTCCTTGAATTCCTGCTGTTCCTGTTGAACCTGTTGCACCTGTATTACCAATTCCGGTTGAACCCGTTACTCCTTGTAGTCCTGTTGCACCTGTAGAACCTGTCGCACCCATATCTCCAGTAGCTCCGGTTGGTCCAGGAATTGAGCTTCCACTTGTTTTTGCATAAAAAGCATAAGGCACACTTAGCAATTGGCTTGTTCCAGTTATGGTGTAGGTAGTTCCTCCATTGGCATCTGTTTCGGTTTTAATAAAATATGGTCCGTTTGTCCAGTCGATAGTAGAAAAATTACCACTAACAACAGTTCCTGCACCAATTTCAATAGTTACTAAACCATTATCATTTGTGGTTGGTGCTTGTGTTTCTACATAAACAGCAGTTCCACTGACAGTGCCTTGCAAAATGCTTATTCGCATACCAATAGTTTTGTTGGTAACCAAATTGTTATTTTGCTTTCTAATAACTGCCTGATAGCTCATTTTTTCAGGGCTTTGTGCAAAAGCAGAACTGATTAGCAGATTTGCTAATGTGATGAGTAATACTATTCTTAGTTTTTTCATCTTTGTTTTTATTAGATTGTTATTTTAATTTTTATCGCTTTTTACTTTCAACTTTCCGTCATTCCTCGATACACCACGCTGCTATTTTCGTTCAAAATTCTTATTTCATCAATGCGTGGTACTCGGTCTGACTAGTACTACTAAGCTACTTTTTACTTTTTCCTTTTCACTTTTGCCTTTTGCCTTTTGCCTTTTGCCTTTTTTCTTTCAACTTTCCGTCATTCCTCGATACACCACGCTGCTATTTTCGTTCAAATTTCTTATTTCATCAATGCGTGGCACTCGGTCTGACTAGTACTACTAAGCTACTTTTTACTTTTCACTTTTGCCTTTTGCCTTAGCCTTAGCCTTAGCCTTCGCCTTTTAATGATTTTTTATAATTTTAAATGTTTTAATTTCTTTGTTCTTATCTATTACTTTTAGAAAATAAACTCCGGAAACTAGATTTATACTTGATATAATAGTTTCGTTGCTTGATATTTTTTTCTTTTCTATTAGTTTACCATTAATATCACAAAGTTGATAGCTTAATGTCTGGATGCTGAGCGTATTCTATGATAAAAAAAATCAAATTTAGCTAAAGTTATTAACATTTCTCATGCTGCATATTTCATTGTATCAACATAAGGAGAACTTCTATTAACAACGGCAAAAACTCTTGACAATAATTTATTTCTAAT
>JAIPBB010000198.1 GCA_021739805.1 Saprospiraceae bacterium
TTTGTTCATTTATTTTAATTTGACATTTATGGTCATTAAGTAGTCAATAGGTTGTCATACGCTTCGGTGTCATTCAGTTGTCATTCGCTTCGCTGTCATTAAGTGGTCATTAGGTGGTCATTATTTGTCATTCGGTTGTCATTCGATTATCATTTAGTAGTCAATTTGCAGATACAATAATGACGCACGAAGTGCAAATGACAATAAATGACGTCCGTAGGACAAATGACTTTTTTTTATTCTATCCACCAATTCCTACTGTGAAACCTAAATTTTCGAATTCTTCTTTTATTGAGTCCATATCTTTTTCTGATAATGACTTTATATTTTCCAATCTGTTTTTTTTGTCGAATCTTTTATATTTGCTATTTGAAATATTGTGATAAGGTAATAAGTCAATTTGATTTATATTTTTTAAGCTTTTGATAAAGTCCTTAATTTCTTTAATATTTTCTTTTGTATCAGTTATTCCCGGAATCACCGGAAACCTTAAAATCACACTCTTATTGTTTTCGTCCAACCATTTTAAATTTTCTAAAATTCTTTCATTTGAAACTCCGGTATATTTTTCATGAAGTTTGCTGTCGATTATTTTAAGGTCGAAAAGGAATAAGCCAGCGACTTTTGAAATTTTTTCAATAATTTCTTGAGATGCAAATCCACTTGTGTCAATAGCTGTGTGAATTCCTGAGTCTTTACATTTTTTTAAAATTTTAAAAAGAAAATCTGCTTGCATTAAAGGTTCTCCACCTGAAAAAGTCACTCCCCCACCCGACTCTTCAAAGAACACTTTATCGCCTGAAATAATTTCAAATAATTCTTCAACAGAAATATTATATCCAATCCAACTTTCCCTTTCAAAGATTTTCCCTTCAAGTTTTGTAGTTTTAATGTATTTCTCAGCTTTTGCATTTTTACTTTCAGGATTATGACACCACCAGCAATCCAAAGGGCAGCCTTTGAAAAATACGGTTTGTCGTATTCCCGAACCATCATGTACTGCAAAATGCTTAATATCGAAAATTATAGCATCCATTTTAATGTTTTTTGATATTAATTTTCTTCATTTCCCCAAATCCCTGAAGGGTGTGAAGAAAATCAATATCTCCCTTAAGGGATGGGGTAAAATATTGATTTTCCATTTTTAGATATTAATAAGTAAATTGTAAGTCGAAAAAGCTATTAGACTAGAAAATCCAACATTCGAAAAGGCATTTGCCTTCAGAGTGAGATAATTTATTAGATGAAAATGTTATCATAATGTTGATACAAAGATAATTATTATTGTAATTTCTACTTTGCTTTCTCCTTCTCCGCCAACTTTAAATTATTTTTAGCCAATTCAAAATCAGGAGCAGATTTAAGAGCCATTTCACAGGCTTCAATTGCTTTATCCCATTGTTGTAAAGCATTGTAAGCTGAGCAAATATTGTTGTAGGCTGTAGCATCGCCGGGTTTTAACTTTAATGCTTTTTCACAGGCTTCAACACATTTCAAATATAAACCTTCAGTATAATATGTCAGGCTTAGGTTTATTAATCCATTAAAGTCTAAATTATCAATTGGAGTTGCTTCAAGGCTCATCATTTTTTCGGCTCTTGCCAGATTTCCTTTTGCAAGGCTGTGGTCAGGTTGGAGATATAGTGCTTTCTGGCAGGCTTCTGCTGCTTTCGCCCATTGTTGCATTGCATTATAGGCAGAGCATATATTGTTATAAGCATTCACATATTTGGGGTCAATTTCTAAAGCCTTCTCACAAGCTACAATGCAGTTTTCGAATTCCTCTTTTTCGTAATAAGCCAAACTTAAATTAATGTAATTATCAGCAGTTGGATATTCTTTAATAATATCAAGATAGGTTTCAACTTTTGATTTTTTGCCTTCGGATAATGCTAAATAATAAATTGCAGTTTCGTTTCCCGGGTTTAATTCCAATGTTTTGTTGGATATGACTTTTAGTTTATCCCATTGATAATCTGCAGCATATAATTCCATTAATTCATACATTGGGAAAATATATGCAGGACCGTATTCAACAGCTTTTTCAAAATTTTTAATCGCTTCGGCATTCCTTCCATGATTTTTAAGAAATTTACCATAATAGTAATATGACTCATGAAAATAAGGATTAAAGGAAATGGCATTTTTATAATAAGTTTCAGCTTCTTCAGTTAAGCCCATTGCATCTTTCAAAGCTCCCATATTAACGTGAAGATAGGAATAATAAGGATTGTAAATCAGGGCTTCTTCGAAATATTTCAAAGCTTTTTCGTTATCACCCTTTCGCATTTGTGATAAACCATAATTCATTAAACCACGACCGTGTTTAGGATTTTTTATAGTAACATCCAACCATAGTGATTCTCCATTATCCCAAACAGCATTTCTGACTGAAGTTCCATAAGCATGAACCCCAATTATAATAAAAGCAACAAGGACAATAATGTTTTTCATAGCAAAATTTTCAGTTATTTTCTGTTTCCATTTAAACATTAAAAGACCAATAGCCCATGAAAAACTTAAAACAAGACCAACAAAAGGATAAAACATTCTATGGTCATTCATTGGTTCGGCAAGAGGAATTAAACTTGATGTTGGAAGAAGAGTTATAAAAAACCATAAAATCCCAAATGCAATTGGTCGCTGCTCGGGTTTTTTATAAGTCCTGTAAACCAAATATAACATTCCAATAATAAAAAGAAAACCAATAATGAATTTAAAGCTTAATATACTTTCGGTGAAAGCCCATCCGGCATCAGCACTCAGGCTATAAGGAACAAAGAATGAAATAAAATAATGTAATATCACATAAGGCATAGTCATTAAGTAAACAATTCGACTTGGTCCACCTGGTGTAAATGAATCGGATGCCATTTTCAAAGTTAATATTGTAATGAATAAAGTGATAAAGAATGTATATAGCAGGCTGTAGATAGTCTGTTTATATAATTTCAGATTTCCAGCTTTCTTCAATTCTTTATATTCGAACATTATGAAATATATAATTAGTAAAGGGAAAAACATTGCGGCTGTGAGCTTGGTGAAAAGTCCAAAAATTACAGGAATCAGAAATAAACCGTAAATTCTTTTTCGTGGGAAATACATGTAAATCACAAATGAAGCAATAACAGCAAAAGTAGAATATGAATCGGAGCGTGCAATTATATAATTTATTGTTTCGGCATTAACCATATGGAAACCATAAAAGGCAACCGCAAACAATGCCAAATATTTGTTCCAATCGTTTTTCAATGCTTTATCCATTATTTTTTTGAAGAGCAAAAACATTAAAATCAATTGCAAAACAAAAACAGTGAACATCGAAAAATGATAAAAACGTGTGTCGAGTCCATGACCTTCAGGGCTAAATTTACTACTTAGCCAATAATCAATTGCAATAGTTGTTGACATAAAGGGTCTGTAAACTTGATTTGCCGGCAGATTGCTAACTGTTTCTGCACCCTTTGTGAAAAATAATGGAATATTACTTAGCTTTTGAATATAGAGATTGTTTTGAATTGTGTGTGAATCATCAAAATGAAAATCATTGTCGAAATGATTCCAGTAGGTGATTATCAGTAATAATAGCAAAAATGAAGCTAAGGAAATGAATATCTTTTTTTCGCTCATGTTTTATCTGGTTTATGGTTCAAATTTAGAAAAAAAAAGTATATGGGAATATATAGTCTTTGCAAGAAAACTCCAAATATCAAAAAACAAATTACAAATAAGCATTTATTATTCTGGAATTTCATAATTTATTATTGTTAATCACTGCTTAAGCAAAACTTTAAAATAATTCCCCAAAAACAATATTTCCCTTTATAAAGGTACAGAGTACCGATAATATTTATAGCTTTTTATTCAATGAATGTTCCATAAGGTGCAGAGCACCGTTATATTATTTATAGCACACAATATTGCGGTGCTCTGCACCTTGTATTTTATTAGCTTATTATTTTCTATAAATATATTGGTACTCTGTACCAATAGATACTAGAACTAAATCATAGAATCTATTTTTCTTTGTGGGGATTTATTTTGAAAGTTTTACTAATCAATAAATCAGGCACTGATTAGTTAGTAAATTAGATTTTCAATATAGATATGACCCAATTTGCAAACTAGAGAATTTGTCTTACTTTTGCGTTAGAAGTATGTTCTCATATTTTCATAAAAATCATTTCTATAATTGTCATCTTAGGTAAAAAAACATGTATGAATTTAAACAATTAGATTTATCAAGAAATGGAATTCAGGAAATTTCTGATTTACTGAATATTGTTTTCCCTGACACTGATGCAAATTCTTATGAATATTTGGACTGGGAATATAATAAAAATCCCGAAGGAAAGGCAGTTGGATTTAATGCCTATATTGAAAAATCATTAGCTGCACATTATGTTACACAACCTATAAAATCAATAATTAATGGAGTTGAAACAAAAGGCTTATTATCTTTAAACACTGCAACTCATCCCGACCATAGGGGCAAAAGACTTTTTACGGATTTAGCTGAAAAAACTTATGAACTTGCTGCAAAAGAAGGATATAAATTTGTGATTGGTGTAGCAAATGAAAATAGTATTAAAGGTTTTACAAAATATTTAGGCTTTAAATTGCTCAAACCATTGGATGTGAAAATCGGAATCGGATTACATAAAGAATCTCAAAATAATGATTATAGTTATTCACGTATATGGGATAAAGAAACTATAAAGTGGAGATTATCAAATCCAATAATTGATTATAAATTAAAAGTAAAAAAGGGACAAACATATATTTTGGCTCCAACGAAAAAATTTGGCATTTATGCTTCAATCGGAATTTTTGATAATGGTATGTTTGATGAAACGCCAATATTGGGAAAAACTGTTTTCAATAAAGTAAGAATATGGATTGGACTTGATGATAATATTAACTGGAAGAAATCAGCATACATCAGTTTTCCTGACAAATTAAAACCTTCACCTTTATATTTGATTTTCAAGGATTTGACAAATGATAATATAAGTTTAGATACTGCGACTATGAAATTTCAATGTATTGATTTTGATGCTTACTAATTGCATTTATTGGAGAAATATATCAATGTGATAATGATGTAATGCGATAATGCGATAATGATGTAATGATATAATGATGCAATGATGTAATGATATAATGATGTAATGATGTAATGCGATAATGATGTAATGATGTAATGCGATAATGATGCAATGATATAATGATACAATGATGTAATGATGTAATGCGGGAATGCAAGAATAAAGATAAAAAAAATGACACAGAATTTTCTAACTTTTGATATTGAGGAATGGTACAATGCTAATTTTAATAGCCTTGACTCAAGTCAGTTTGAAAATAAAGCCAGCAATTTAGAATCCAATGTGGATACGCTGATTGATATTTGTGCTGAATATAATGTTAAATCAACTTGTTTTGTTTTAGGCAAACTAGCGGAGACGAAACCACAAATTATTAAAAAATTACATAATGCCGGACACGAAATAGCTTGTCATAGTTATAATCATAAATTGATTTATGAAATGACTTCAAATGAGTTTGATAAAGATTTGAAAAAGGCAAACTCTTTATTGGAAAATTTAATAGGCGAAAAAGTTATTGGTTTCAGGGCACCATCATGGTCGGTGAATGAGAAAATTTTAGAGTGGTTTTATGATGTTCTTGGTGAAAACGGAATAAAATATTCATCATCAGTTTATCCCGCAAAAACATATTTATATGGATTGCCAAATTTCCCTTCAAAGATTCATTTTCCTGTTGTGAACGGAATAACCAAGAGTGTAATTGAAATCCCACAAAGTTTAATTAATGTTCTTGGGAAAACTATTGGTTTTAGCGGTGGTTTTTTTCTTAGAGTTTTCCCCGCATGGTTTATAAATAAAAATATTTCTAAGTTAAATAAGAAAGGGAATAGTGTTTTTATATATCTTCATCCCCACGAAATTGATAATAATTTACCAAAAGCGAATATGAGCAAAAAGGAAAGCTTAATTTTTTATTGGAATATTAAAAATACCGAAAAAAAAATTAGGGCATTATTGGAACAACCAGCTTACTCCTTCACAAACTTCTCCCGAAATATAGCACCGGAGCGAGTTATCCCCTCCAAAATATAAACTCCATTTTCTAAACTACTTACATTAAGTGTAGTTTGAGAAGCATTTATTTGCTTTTGAAGTATTTGTTTGCCTTGAATATCGTAGATTGTTATTTCAGCAATTGGATTATTATTTCCCCCAACAATGATATTTAGATTATCTGTTACCGGATTTGGAAATACATTTACAGCTAATGAAGGCATTTTGATAGTTTGACTCCAGGTGCCAAGACCATTGGAATCTAATTTAACTACAAAAATATCTCTTTTATTATTGTGATTTATAGTATCGTTTGCAGTTCCTATACATATACAACCTCCATCAGATGTTGCCAAAATATTATAGGAATGGTAATACTTATCTCCTCCATAATATCTTAACCATTTGGTGTTTAAGTCAAAATCTAGTTTACCAATCATTATTGATGAAGGTGTGCCACATCCTAAAACAGGATTCGCCATGCAAAAATCAACATTTACTAAGAAGTAAACATTATCATTACTAATCGACATGGAATTTTGATATGATGGCCATGCCAATGAATTTTTTTTTACAAAACTCTCTGATTTAATTATTTGCCCGGCTTCATTAATCTTTGAAATAAAAATCTCATTATAACCTACCTTACCAGTACAAATAATAAATATTGAATCATTTATAAGCTTAGGAGAAAAGTAATTATATAAATCATTTGGTATATCCACAGTATCAATAATAGCAAGATTACTATCAATAATTAAAAAAACACCTTCAGCATTAGTGCCTCCAAAAAAGCCTATAAATGCAAAATATTTTTTATCTTTTTCAGCAATATCAAAGCACTGATCAGTTGGGCTTAATGTATTGTTAATAAAAAGTGAGTTTAGGGAATCACCCATATTTGATACTATATATATAAAGGGATCTAAAATTAATGGCGGAGATGAAAGTGCATTAGTTGTACCAGCTATTACAAAATTAGAATCAGAATTCACAATCACATTATACCTTGCTAAATATAAACTATCCGGTATTAATGATTGCTTTTCAAAAATAATATTCAAAGATGTGTCCATTTTTGTAAATACTATAAAAACTTGATTAGATGAACTTAAAAAACCTTGTCGAATAAGAATGATTTCATTGCCAATTCTAAACATTCTTAGTGAAAGAGAGTTCTTATCAAAAACTGTATCTTTAAGAATTACTCCTTTCTTATCAATTTTGATAATATAACTACCATAATTAATAGTATCTACATTAGCACCTATGAGAATATAAAAATTCGGAAACTCAATAATATCATTTATTCTTTCATCATCTGGATGGGAATATATTGTATCAAATGTTGAGTTTGAATAAACTAATTGGGATGAAAATATGATAAAAAGATAAATTAAGGTTTTTTTCATTTATTAAAGTTTTGAAATAAAATGATATAGCATATGAAATATTTTATTCTTTGATAGCTTTTCCAACAAAGATACTTTCTCCTTTGGCAACAACTTTTAAAATATAAATTCCTTTCGATAATTCTGAAGTATTAAGTGAAGTTCTTGCATCAGAAATAGTTGATTTTAAAACTTGTTTCCCTAAAATGTCATATACGTAAACATCAGAATTTTTATAATTTTTGTGGAGTTCTATATTAATATTATCGTTGAAAGGATTTGGAAAGATTTTCACCATTTCTTTCGGAATATGAATTTCTCTTTCCCAACAATAAAAACCCGCACTATCAACTTTTAAAAGATATAGATCTGATATTTGTCCTGTAACATCACTGTTTTCTCGTATGCCTGCCATTATACAACCTCCATCCGAAGTAGCATAAATACTGTTTAACAAATAATAGGTATCTCCACCATAACGTTTTTCCCATAATACATTTTGATTTTTATCCATTTTAATCAAATAAAACCATGATGGTTGACCCACTCCATGATAAGTGTTTAATATCGAAATATTTGTTGTCCCACCAATATAAACATTGTCGCCATTAACTGAAACTCCATTCCATATTCCAGGATAATCATATATAGTATCTCTCCCAAATGCCTGTTGATAAAGGATATTAAAGTTCGTATCTATTACACTCACTATCATATCCCTATTATTATTTGGGATAGGGTATCCGGGATACAATAAAACACTATTCAATATAAAAGATGTATCGTTAATCCATTTTGAGTGGTAATAGTTTCTCATATCAGACGAACCAATTTCAAACGAGCTAACTGTATCTAAATCATTATTAACTTTAACAATTCTACTGTTTGAATATGTGAAAATATGATTAGCAAAAACATAATATCCATTAGAATTTGGATTTTGCAGTAAACTATAGAATTCCCCAAAGGGTGTAATATTAAGATTTGAGTTAATAGAATCACCATTAATTCCTATTTTGAATAGAAACGGAGAAATATTAGAATTATTAGGATTAATCTGATATCCGGCTAAAACAATATTTTTGTTATTGTCAATAATGGAATTAAAATAATTTAATATTAAAGTGTCGGAGATAAAAAGTTCTCTTTCATTAATAAAATTTAAACTTAAATCAAGCTTCAAATACCAAAGTATCATATTGTAGGGAAATGTTTTGTTGAATTTGCATCCTAAGCAAATCAAGGAATTATTGTAGATAATAAGATTTGCTATAATACAATTTCTATTACTGTCTTGTGAACTAATAATTGTGTCTTTCATTAAATATCCGTACTTATCCAGTTTCCATAATAAAGTATTGTGAGCTGAACCATTGCTGTTACTTCTTGATGTTACATAAATATTACCATTAATATCCTCAATCGCCCGGAAACTATGATCATTGTTATTTGAATGAAGCACTTTCTCAAAGGAAGTTTGAGAAAAAAGTTGAAATTGTAATAAAACAATCAACTCAATAATAAAAAGTAATTTTTTCATATCAAAATAATTTACATTTGTTATAAATTAAAAATGAAACACCCAAAGATATTATTTTTTAGCTAAAAAATTGACTAGCCAATGTATAAGCTTTATTTAATAATCATGGGTGTTTCAGTGTGAATATTTCTATTTACATTTTAGTATTTAATTATTGTTAAACAATAATAATTAAAGTGTTGGAGGACTACCAATCCCACTATGGACAGTACCATAACTTATTCTTGTAGTATGTACCATATCAGTCCACATTCCAAGTGAAATATCATCCACTACTTCATAATGTATTGGATTTAAAGTAGGTTGATTATGGTATGCAATATCAGGCAAAAAATTTAAAAATATACCCATTTCGGTTGCATCAAGACAGTGATTAACTATGGGGGGATACTGACAATCTTTGAATAACATATAATTACCATAAGCATGAGGAGTTGTCGGAACATCAGCAGGGTAAGTAAAATTAACCTCTGATAAAATAGTAGTAGTATAACTAAACTCAAGATGTTGACCATATTGCAATGGATATAACCCATTTACGGCAGCTTCAAGAATATCCGCTGCATCAGTTCCGTAACAACCTCCAGAGCATCGACCTAAGCCCCAACCCCAATACCAATCTCCAAGATTGTATGCTGCCTGTATTACACCAAAAACAAATCGAGTACTTATATCATTACCGCTTATACTAATAATATCAATCAATTTAAAGAATTTATCTTCTGCATCAATTTCATCATAGTAGTCTGATAGATAATCAGATAAATAATCATAAGTTTCCTGGATGTCAACTATATTAAATTCACCCCCTTCACCATCTATTTCTGTTTCAGTCGAATCTAAAATACTTATAAAAGATTCATCTTCTTCGCCATAATAACGATAGTTATAAGTTGAAACATAGTTTAATGCTGCTTCAATATACCAAACAGTGCTATCCCTTGAATAATTCCAGTTTTCGCTTCCTTCATATTCCGGGTTTTCACGAACCAAATTCATGCGATTAATAAAGTTAAATATTTTTAACTGTAAAAGTGAGTCGCCTGATGTTCTCGCCATAATTTGGGAATTGTTATGATTGCTTTGCATA
>JAIPBB010000199.1 GCA_021739805.1 Saprospiraceae bacterium
CCCTCGTGCTTTCGCGTTTTCAAGTTTTCATGTCTTCGTTCCCTCGTGCTTTCGCGTTTTCAAGTTTTCATGTCCTCGTTCCCATCACTCATCACTCATTACTCATCACTAATAAAACGTCAAGTAATATATTTCCCAATACTTTAACCTGTCCTCTTATATCCTCTTATGTCCACTTATATACTCTTAAGTCCGGCTATTTTTTTTTCAGAAGGCAGCCAGGAGTTCCGAGTCTCGAGTTACATTTAATTTTCCATTTTCAATTTATCTCTCTCTCTCTCTCTACATTTAATTTTCCATTTTCAATTTTCAATTTTCAATTTATTTATCCATCCGTCTACGGGCAACATAGGAGCAACAAAGGGGCAACAAAGGGGCAACAAAGGGGCAACATGTAGGCAGGGCAATGATGATCGGCATAACACTATGATGTCATCCCGTGCAGCTTTACCTTGCTTACTTCTTGCCCCTTTGCTGCCCCTATGCTGCCTTATGTAGCTTAAATCATCCCTGTTTAAGCATAAAGAAGAGGGAATGAGGGAAATAGGTCTCGAAGAAACGAATCTGCGTAATCATAACTTTTGAAAATCACCCATTGTTTTCTTAATTATGGAGTACATTAACCGCGTTAATGTGTTGAACCGCCAGGTGAGAAGAAAAGAATCCCTGATCATAGCCCGACCAGGGATCCAATCTGAAAACCTAAAACCAAAATAATTTTGGATAAATCAAATATAGCTATAAAGATTATTAATGTCAAATTAAATTTTGCTGTTTTATTTTAGACCTTCTTCAATCCTCGACAAACCACTATCTTCTCGTGTCTTTGGTTTTTCGTGCAGTCATGCAGTCCAGTAGTCGTGAGTCGTGAGACGGGATTATGGATTAGAATGTAATGTAATCCCAGAGCAGGATGCTCTGGATACGCTGCCTCGTAGTTATCCGGCTTTCAGTCGTGTAGTCGTGAAGTCCAGCAGTCGTGCAGTCATGTAGTCACTCCTTCACCTCTTCTCCTCTTCACCCCTTCACCCCTTCACCTCTTCGCTCCTTCTCCTCTTCACCCCTTCACCTCTTCAACCGTCTTTCAGTCCCGCAGTAAAGAAGTCGTTTTTCGTGCAATCATGGAGTCTATCAGTCTCGAAGTCATTTTTCACAAAAGTATGCTTTTCTGAAAAAACCCTTGCCAAGAAAATAGTTAATTCAATCTTATGATTCAAGAAATAAATTCTGTAAAATCTTACGTTGGAGGTATTGATGATTGAAAATCAATCATGGATCGGTTGGTTCAATATTGTTAGAGATATAATTATAATAGTTATTTATTCATTGGGATTAAAAGCATTATTTTATGCAAAAAAACAGCTTGAGATTGTAAAAGATCAAACTAAGGAAGCTAGAGATCAGTTCAGGATAAATAATGAGAGAAATGCTATTACTCTTGCAATTAATATTAGTGAGAAATTCGCGATAATTATGGTAAAGTTTAACAAATTGATAAGAGAAAATGGAGAAAATATTGCAGCAATTGAAAAGTTTAATACAAAATTTAAAGATGATATGCTTAAGGAAAAACACTGTTATAAGTCTATTAGTGAAGACGATTATTTATACTATTTTAAGTTATGTAAATCATTTTCAAATGATCTATTACTAATTGCCAATGATTTCGAAGGAATAGCATTGGCTTTTGTTAATCGAGTAGCAGATGAGAAATCTGTATTTAATTCATTAGCACCATCTTATTGTAAAATTATTGAAATATTGTATCCCATTATTACACATTTTAGATGTATAAAATGTGGTGATTGTGCATATTATAACTTCAATGATAAAAATAATGTTTATAATAATTCTTTAGAGCTCTATAAAACATGGAAATCACGATTGTTAAAGGTAAATAATGCAAGCAATTTGAAGAATATGTTAGATATGCAGGCAGCGCTTGAGAAACAGTCAAAATCAAAGCCAATCTTTGGAAGTCAGGAGAAATAATACTTTTGGGTTAAATTATTGAGAATCTCTCTCTGAATCAAATTTTTCTTGCCATAAAATAGTTTCTCAAATCCTATGACATTTGAAATATATTTTTTAAATTCAAAGGGAGAAAATATAGAAAATGAGCATCATCAAAGAAGGAATTAAAAAAAAGTTAATTAAGATCAGTAACGATCAGCAATATATTACTTATGTGGATCAAAAAAAGAAAAGAAACTTTCAGAATCCAGAAGAAAAGGTACAAGCTGTTACTTTTCTTAGTCTGGTTTTAGTTTATAAATATCCAGCGAAAAGGATAAAGCAATTTGTTAGCGTTCCAATGGGTAGAGACAAAAGAGAAGCTGATATTATTGTATATAAAGATGATGCTTGCAATGAGCCTTTTATTGTTGTGGAATGTAAAAAAGAAGAAGTCTCTGAAATGGAATTCATACAATCAATTAGACAGGCAGCATCCTATGCTTATGCGATTCCTGGGACTATAAAGTTTATATGGATAACATCTGGTATTAAAAATGAGTATTTTTTTATAGATAAAGAAAGCAGTATGAAACAAAGCATTCCAGATTTACCAAAATTTGGGATTGATAAAATAAAAAAATATAAATATGTTAAGGGTGGTAAATTATCTGGTGAGGAAGCAGGTGATGATGAAGTGAAGCAGAATTATTTTGATTTGGCTATTATTGATGAAGACGAACTCACAAAAAGATTTAAACAAGCTCATAATGCGCTTTGGGCTGGAGGAGAATTAAATCCTTCAGAAGCATTTGATGAATTGGATAAATTAATTTTTTGTAAAATATGGGATGAGAAAAAACCAAGAAAACCAGGCGAACCATATTATTTTCAGTTATATAAAGAACCAGTACCAAAAGGATCATCACAAGAAGAATTAGAGAGAATAGAAAATAAAATGATGGTCGATTTATTTGATAGAATTTCTGATTTATATGAAGAAGGTAAGACAAAAGATCCTGAAGTGTTCAGGGATAATATCCGTCTGAATTATTATAAAGTGAAAACTGTAGTAAGTTATCTGGAAGGAGTTAATTTAAGTGAAACAGATTTAGATAGTAAAGGAAAGGCTTTTGAGACCTTTATGGGATCATATTTTAGAGGTGATTTTGGGCAATATTTTACTCCTCGGGCAATAGTTAAGTTTATAGTGAACTGTTTACCAATTAGAAATGATAGCAAAGTATTAGATACTTCCTGTGGGAGTGGTGGATTTTTATTATATGCCTTAGATAAAGTAAGAAATCAAGCATCAGATTATTATCCTGATTGGAAAAGAAGTCAAAAGAGATATCTTGAGCATTATAAATTCTGGCATGATTTTGCTCAGAATAATTTATTTGGTATTGAGATTAATGAACAGATCGCAAGAACTGCGAAAATGAATATGATAATTCATGATGATGGGCATACTAATGTAATTGCATCTGATGGGTTACTCAGTGATGAAGTTGTTAGAACCAAAAGTAATAATGATGGATTTAAATATGGGACTTTTGATTTTATTATTACTAATCCACCTTTTGGAAGCAGCGTAAAACAAACAGAAAAAGCTTATCTACATAATTACGGATTTGGAATGAAAGATGTAAGTTGGCTTGATTATAAAAATAGTTCAATTAAAGGTAGATCAAGTCAGAGTACTGAAGTATTATTTATTGAACAGTGTTGGAACTACTTAAAACCTGGTGGTTTTTTGGCAATTGTTATACCTGATGGAATTCTAACAAATAGCAGCATGCAATATGTGAGAGATAATATTGAAGAATGGTATAGAATAGTAGCAGTGGTATCAATGCCTCAGACGGCTTTTGCTCACACCGGTGCTGGAGTAAAAAGCTCAGTATTATTTTTAAGAAAATGGGATCAGGCAATTACTGAAAGGATTCAATATATAAAAAAAGATATTCAGGAACAGATAAAGCTTGATGCAGATTATATTAAGAAAGTTGATAAATTAGAAAAGGAAAAAAGGAAGATAATCAAGGAACATATTGGATTTGAGAATACTACTAATGAAACAGAAAAAAAAGGAATAGAGAAAACTGAAGAATTTCAAGAATGGAAAAAAGAAATAACCAGTATTTATAATCAAAAGATAAATGATCTGAAAGATGATCTTGCAGATCAGTATATTGATAGAAAACATAATAAATTAGATGACTATTCCATTTTTATGGCAATTGCTGAAGATATTGGATATGATGCGACTAACAGACCAACAGGTAATAATGAACTTGAAAAAATAGAAATAGAGTTAATAAAATTCATTAAAGAAGTTACTATAAAGGAATTATAGTATGCCAAATAATACAATAAAATCTAACAACAATAAATTATTTTATATAAATTATAGTGATGTTGATAAGAGACTTGATCCATTCTATTATATTCCTGAATTAGTAAAATTAGAAGAAAAAGTTGATAAAAGATATCCAATTCCATTACGTAAATTTGTTAAATCAATTAGTAGTGGTGCTACACCTAAAATAACAGAAAAAAGATATTATTCAGATGTAGAAAATGGAATTCCTTTTATAAGAGTTCAAAATCTATCACCTACAGGGGAATTAGACCTAAAAGAAATTAAATATATAGATTTGAAAACACATAATAAATATTTAAAACGAAGTCAGGTCAAGGAAGGTGATTTATTGATTAAGATTACTGGTGTAGGCCGTATGGCTGTTGCTTCTGTAGCTCCTGAAGGATTTGAAGGTAATATTAATCAACATATTGTTGTAATTAGAACAGGTAGCAAGCAAGTTAGTAAAGTACTAGCTGCATATCTGAATACTGATATATGTGAAAAATTAGCTAGACGTAGATCAACAGGTGGAACTAGACCAGCATTAGATTACACGGCATTATTATCTATACCAATTATTTATAATAAAAGTCTTAAAGAGATAATTGATAAATCATATAAAAAAAAGAAAGAAAAAGATATAGAAGCAACAAAACTATTAGATAGTATTAATGTTTACTTATCTAATCAACTAGGGATTGACAACCCCGATAAATATAATTCTCTTTTAAATAGAATTTATCATATAAACTTCTCGGATATTTCAAGTAAAAACTTTTCACCTCATTATATTTATTTAAAAAAAACGGAAATTCGATCTTCTAAATTCAAATATTTTTCATTAAAGCAAATAGCATATATGTACCAACCCCACACTATCACCCAGCAAGATATGATCCACACTGGTAAATTCAAGGTTTATGGTGCGAATGGTCATATTGGCTATTATGATAAATTTAATCATATTAACTCAGAGATTGCAGTTACTTGTAGAGGAGCAACCTGTGGCGAAGTCAATTTAACTGAAACTAAATCTTGGATTACAGGGAATGCAATGGTTGTTCAAATAAAAGTTGATTTTGTTCAGAAGCTATACCTTTATGAAATATTAAATTTTATGGATCTTGATTTTGTAATATCAGGATCAGCCCAACCGCAAATTACACGAGAAAATTTGATGAAGTTTGAAGTACCAATACCCAAATTAGAAAAACAAAAAAAGATAGTTGAAGATATTGAAAAAATAAGAAAACTGGCTAAAAGATTGCAAAAAGAAGGTGAAGAAGTTTTAGATTTTGCTAAAAGAGAAATAGAGAAGATTATATTGGGAGATAACAGTGTATAAATTAGTAGGTCTATTAGATACATCATTCGGTTTTCCAATTATTCGAGGTTATGCTCCGATACTTGACTTAATCAAATATTCAAAGTGTCCAAAATTTCAAAGGGAAACCGATCCTGAACATGTTGATAATATTAAAGAATATTTAAAATCAACTACAACAAGATTTATCCCAGAATTGATATTCTCCTTAGACGTAAAATGGGATTCTGATAATGCAATTTCAGTTTTTAAAAACACTGGTGAACTAATTGCTTCTGAAAACAAAATACCAAATAGGGAAATTAGAGTAGATTTGAAAGTGATTAAATATGCAAAACAAAATCTAACAGATCCATTTGATAGAGTTAAAGTTGAATTTGATGATTTAATTGATAAGCTTGGTAATGTTGTTTTTCAACCACTTATTAGAATTGATGGGAATCATAGATTAGAAGCTTTAAAAGAATTGAATGAAGATCAAGGTATTGACAATCAGAATTATGCCTTTAGTATAATTATAAATAATAATGATAAAAGAGAAGCTGTAGCTAAAGAGATATTTCATACAGTAAATTCTACCGCAAAGCCCTTAGAGAGTGAATATCTTTTAGAAGCAATAGTAGATGATGAAAAGAGTTTTCCGGATTTTGAATTACAAAAAAATCCATCATTTGGATGGACTTACTATTTTACGAGAAAAATATTAGGTTTGATTATTATTCCAAATCATAATTTATTTACCAAATGTATCACTGATGCTAATCCAGAAAAACCAAAATTGAGGACTTTTTTCCTGGAGTATTTTAATTATTTAGAATCTAAATTTGAAGAAAAAAACGATACAAAATGGGAACCAGATGGAAAAGAATTGATTAGTAATGTAAATTCGAGTATGATCGAACTTGAGTTATTTATAAAACATTACCCTATATTTGGAAGGACAAAAGGAAGAGGTCTTTTACAAGCTTTTATCTATTATTCAATGACAGACAGAGCAGCTTTGGAAGCTTATAAAGTATGGATACAAAAAAATCAGTTACAAAATATGGATCAAAGTACTATTGGTGAATTAATCAGTATTTTCGATACAATATTAGAAGCAAAAAAACATGTGATATTTGTAGCAATGCCTTTCTATTCTTCAACAAATAAAACATTTCAGTCAATTAAAGCAATAATTAAAAAGATTAATGCTGAATACATAGATACATACTTCCAATTAGAATTAAAGCCATTAAGAATTGATAAAAATCTACAAGGGCATACTTATAACGTAGTTGACGAGATTTTAATAAATTTAGAAGAGTGTGGTTTAGTTCTTGCAGATTTATCATATGCAAATCCGAATGTTTATTGTGAGATCGGATATAAAATGGGATATGAATCATCAAGGGGGAATAGATTTGATAATATTATTTTATTTCATGTAGGAAATAAGGATAATTTTCCCAGACCTGATAAAACAAATGATATTAAATTTGATGTGCATAATTTGAATATTCAGAATTATACTGATTTAGAGGATTTAAAGAATAATCTACCAGATCAAATATTGAGACACTATGGCTTATTGAATAATCAGACAGAATAAGCACTATAGATAAAAGATATATGATTAAATTAATAAGAAATATTTTTGGTTTTATTAAGGATAAATTAGTAAATAAAAATTTAGTGAAGTTATATTTATTTTTAGCTAAGTTAGAAATTAAATTGGATATTAAAATAAAAAGGAAAAAATACAAAAAACTAGTTAATATTCAAAGCTTAATTATCAGAACTCTTCATTATAGAATTCGAAATATTTTAAATTACAAAGTTAATGGCTATGACCGTTTTAATGATGATATTGTTTATCTTTTATTAATCAACATTTTTAAATTAGAGTTAAATGTATTAGAAAAGGAAAAATATAATAAATTTTCTGAAGAAGTTTTAAACCTTAAAAAGGATATTATTGAGGATGATAATGTTAAAATAATGTTGTGCTATTATTCTCAGTTACAGAAAATAATAAATCAAATGATGAAATACGATGAAGATGAGTATGATGAATATTTATTAAATGATATTGAAAATTATAAGGCAACTACAGAAAATATTAAAGAATTAAAGAAAGAGATAAAAGAAAGTTCAAAACAAGAAGCTGCTTGTGTATATGAAAGGTCATCAATGAAATTGGATTTTACTTTAAATAATATAATTACTATTATAACATTAATTACTACTTTGATATTTATTGGGAGTTACATATATAATAGTAGATTCTATTTATTTTTTGGTATTGAAATTCAAAAATATTTTTTATTCTCTGACTATATAGATAATAGCATTTCTATCGCTGAGAAATCGCTAATTTTCACAATATTTGGGATTTCAGGTATTTTGCATTCAGAATACCAAATGTCAAGAGAACCAGAAATATCAAATAATGTAAATAATCGAAATTTTTATTTGTTTATTATTGTGTCATTTATAGCTATTTCTGTTTTAGGAACAATAATAAGTTTTTTTATAAATTCACCGAACAGATATCTAATACTCCAAATTTTTTTTCTGCTTCTATCTCCTTTAATATCTATATATATATCAAGAAAGTATTTTAAAAATTGGTTAAAATCTCAGATATTCATATTCATTATTTTCAACTTTCTCATTATTTCATATACTTCAGCCTATGTTGAAATTGATATGCTGAAATGGAATATTAAAAATAATAACAAAAACGAAAAAATAATATACAATAAGAATAATTCAAATTTGAAGGATCTATTTTTAATTGGTATGACTTCAAACTATGTATTTCTTACTGATTCTCTAATGACAAAAACTGTCATAAAAAATAGAGATACTATTAAAAAGATAGAGATTATTAAAGAATAATATCTATAACAAGCCTATTATATTTTTAATAATTTCTGTTTTTTTAAACTCCAATCTATCATCTAGTTCAGGAATTTTATCAGTTTCAATTCCAATACATTTAACTTTATCGATGCTATTAAAATATTCTTTAATATTTTTCATATTTAATCTGGCATGCAAATCCCATTTATCGACAAGACATAATAAAACTATCTCATCGAATTTACTAAATAGATCACTATTTAAGATTATTTTAGAATCATTCCCTAATTCAATTGTAGGACAAAATGCTGCTATTAAATTATTTTCCTCAGGTTTCAACTCACCATATTTCGATATTATTGAACCTATATATTCCTTCTCTTCTTTGTAATCATCATTAGAATTTTGCACTACAACGAAGTTTAGTTCTGGATTATCCTTGTGAATAGGATATGTTATACCAGTAAAAAATCTCTTCTGTTGAAATATTTCCTGAATCACGTATGTCTTTCCCCAGTTACTAAATCCCGTAATTAAAAAAGCTTTGCTCATAACTTCCTCCTTATCTTCAATTCAATTTTCTAAATAATCAAGCATAGAATGATATTTCACTAAATAATGTCAATACAAAATATCAAATTTTTAGGTGTAATCCAGAATTGGCAGTTATAGTTACGCAAAGATCAAATCAGGGATGGGGATATACAAATTGAAAATGAAAAATTGAAAATGTGGATATTCCGGGTGACGAGAGCATAGCGTCCGCTCTAACAGAGCCACGTCTCCGCAAAAATTGAGCCACCCTTTCGGAGATGAGAGCCACATATCAAATTGTATTGTTAAACTCATAATCTATTGACAAAGAATAATAATAAACAAAACTGATCCAGTTAAGTGAAACGGAAGTAGGCTCTGCTGGAGAGCAACCTGCCAGGGATAGCTGAATACAAAATGAGTGGAGTGCGATTAATTTGTCGTACTCCCTTTTTATATACTCATTTTGGTTATGCCTCTAAAAAACTCAAAAATGTCCTTTTTACACGTGGCTCTATTTCGTTGGAGGGGTGGCTCAAAAACTGCGGACACGTGGCTCTATCACGTCGGATTATTCATTTGGGGTATTACTCGGAGCGGGATATATTGCTGGAGTTCTTATTTGGAGTACATTAACCGTGTTAATGTGTCGATCCGTCAGGTGAGATAATACGATGATGAGAGTATGGGAAAATGAGAAGATGCGAAGACGGGAATATGCGAAGAAAATGTAATGTAAGATTTTTCACCACAGAGGCACAGAGGGAAGAATAATTGAAAATGTAAAATGTAAAATGTAAAATTAATGTAATGAAATGTAATGTAATCCCAGAGCAGGATGCACTGGATACGCACCCCCACAGCTCTCAGTCTCTCAGTCTATTCAGTCATTCAGTCTCGAAGTCTCATAGTCTCGAAGTCTAGAAGTCTCGAAGTCTAGTAGTCTTGTTTTCATGCAGTCTTGTAGTCACCTTTTCATTTCTTCGTTTCTTCGACCTTCTATTTGTCTATTCTTCTTTCTCTCAATCAATCTAACCCAGAGCAGGATGCACTGGATACGCACCCCCACAGC
>JAIPBB010000200.1 GCA_021739805.1 Saprospiraceae bacterium
TATATTTTAAAGATAAAAGCCGGGGATAAAATTTATGGGGATAAAATTATTATTCAATAGTAATTTATATTTGAAATCTCTCTCTAAATCTCAATATTTTCTTCAATCAAATAAGCAAAATTTCACACTAATTCTTTCCAATAAAAAACGCTTCGCCTGTGAAAAATGGGAAAAACACAAAAACAATCAAGCAAGATTAAATTTTCCTAAAATTCCAATAATAAAAAAAGGCAGGTCATTTCTGCCTGCCTTGTAATTTTTGCGGTCGTAAATTTTCTTCGACCGATGCACTTTATGCCGTGGAATGACATGTTTGTGCTCATCAATTTCAGCCTCCCTGCTGGCTTTTCGGTTAGCTTTGATGTAATCCAGTTTTGTAATTCGTGTTTTCATTATAATTAAAATTTAAGGGTACAAAATTACAAAAAAACATCAAACATCTTGCCGTAAGCAAAAAATTAGATTAGGTCTAATTTTCAGCTAAAACTATATCGTCATATTCGATTTCAAATCGAAGCTTATGCTTTGCTTCTTCCTGTGCTAATGCTTTAAAAAGCTTCTTAACTTCACCATCGGTTGCAGCAGAGGCTAAATCTGAATACAATTTAAAAGCAGCTTTTTCTCTTTTCATTGCTAAGATTAAAACTTCCTGAAAAGTCATATCTTCTTTTGCCTCAACATCCACTACATAATCACTGATTTTAAGATCCATAACCGCTTCATCAGTAATTGTTATTTCACCGGTATCTTTAAATCTTTGAATTTTGGTTTTGTGTCCTTTTTCTTCTCTTGAAAAGTCAATAAATGCTTGTTTTATTGAACCTTCAGATTTTTCAGCTAATCCTGTATAAAAATCAATAGCTCTTTGTTCTGCAGCCATTGCAAAATCTAAAACTTCGTTTAATGATTGAAAATTAGTCATAATATTACAATTTTTATAGTGAAAATTATCATTTAAATTAATTCTTTAATACTCTCTTCTATTTCAAGAAGATCGCTTTCGGTTGGAACAAATTTTATTTTTTTACTGGCAATAATTTCAAGTCCGGCATCTTCAAAAAATTTGCTGATTTTAGGGATACTTTGATCTCCCCAACCATATGAACCAAAGGCTATTGCTTTTCTACCTTTTGGCGCTAATCCTTGCATATAAGTTAAAAATCCGGCAACAGATGGCATTATATTTCCATTTAATGTTGGTGAGCCAACACAAACATATTCTGCGGTTAAAAGCTCAGTCATAATATCTGAAATGTGATTATAAGCCAGATTATATCTTGGACAAATATAGCCCTTTTCTTCAAAAGCTGACTGAATTGCAATTGCCATTTTTTCAGTAGAATTCCACATAGTATCATAAACAATAACGGCTTTCTTTATTGTTTCATTCGATGCCCACTTATTGTAATTCTCGATAATTGCACCGATGTTTTTTCTCCAAATAAGACCATGGCTTGGTGCTATCATTTGTATATCTAAACCGGCAGCAGCACCTAATGCTTTATTAACTGGTTTGTCGTAAGGTAATACGATATTTGCGTAATATTTCCTTGCTTCAATCATAATCATATCAACAGGAAATTCATCATCAAAACGAGCACCTGAAGCCAAATGCTGACCAAAAGCATCGTTTGAAAACAATATTTTTTCTTCCGGCATATAAGAAACCATATTGTCGGGCCAGTGAACCATTGGAGTTGTAACAAATTGTAAACTTCTCTTGCCCAGGCTTATCGAATCACCACTTTTTACAATATGATAATTCCAATTTCCATGATAGTGCTGTTCCAGTCCTTTTTCACCACTTGGGCAAGTTACAATCATTGCATTTGGATTTATTTTCATCAACTCAGGCATTGCTCCCGAATGATCCATTTCAACATGATTGCATATTATATAATCAATTTTCGAAGGGTCAATAATATCAGAAATTCTACTTATCAATTCATCAGTTAAATTTGGTTTAACTGTATCTATAAGTGTAACTTTTTCATCAATTATTAAATAGGCATTATATGTTGTTCCTCTCTGGGTTAGATAACCATGAAAGTTTCTAACATTCCAGTCTATCGCTCCAACCCAATAAATTCCTTTTTTTATTTCTTTTGACTTCATATTATTTCATACTTTTTCATATTATTTTAACTGATTGTGTGCTTCAAGTTGCACAAACAAAGATAAAAAACATAAAGTAGTTCCCAAAATTTTATTATTTGGTTTTGCCACAAATTTAATGTTTAATTTAATACAAATTGATAACCAGAGATTTATGTTAACAACTGTCTATTTCTGAAATTTAATCGGATAGTAGTGAAAAAAAATAGTGTGTTTTTTTTCACATTGCTAATATAATAATTTTCTACCTCATCAAAGTCACAGTTCCCTGGTTTGAAAAAGTTTGCTTTGTTCCGGAGGCTTTAGTTATTGAATAATCAACTGTAAAATAATAAACTCCCGATGGGCATTCATTTCCTTTATTAGTGCCGTCCCAGGCTTGTTCAATATTATCCGACTTAAATATCAGATTTCCCCAGCGGTTAAAAATCTGAATATTAAAACTCGAAACAAATTTAGCGATTACATAGAAATTATCATTATAACCATCTCCATTTGGAGTGAAAACATTAGGTGCGAAAAATGAACAATCAATCGAATGGAAAGAAATCGTATCCGACCCTGATCCACAGCGATTAGTTGCTATAACATAATATGTTCCGGGTTCTTTAACTATATAATAATCAAGCTTTGACCCATCCTGCCACAAATATGAATCATAACCCGGTTTTGCATAAAGAGTAATACTGTCGTTCAGGCAGAGATAGGTGTTTTTCCCAAGATCTAAATGTGGCAAAGGAAAAATTCCTATTGTAATAGTATCATAGCCCCAACAACCATTTGAGTCCTGAAGGGAAACATTAATTGTCCCTGCTGAGCTTAGGTTTATTTGATTAGTTGTATTCCCGTTAGACCATAAATAATTTGTATAAGCCGTGCCTGTATTTAGAGTGATTGACTTTCCTTCACAAATAAGGGTGTCATTTCCCAAATTAATTATGGGGGGTGTATGATAACTCACATAAATATCGTCAGAAATTTGACAATTATTATCATAAGTAACAGTTACGCTATAAATTCCTGTTTGGCTAATACTAATTGTTGGTGTTGTTTGTCCTGTACTCCATAAAAATGAAGTGCCTCCATTAAAATTTGCTGTAGTTAGAACGAAAGGGTCAAAAGAACAAACCACTGTATCTTTTCCAAGTCCAAAAACATAACCCGGGCTATTATTAAAAATCCAACCCGAATTATTGCTTACATCAGAACTGTTAGCACCAGCATAAAATACAGCTCCTCCGATTGCTTTAATATCTCTCATATGTATAAAATCTCCTGACACAATCCCCGAAGATTTTATTATCGTTGCCTGTTTGTTCATTTGAGTTGATTGTAAAGTAATAGGAAAACAATTATTACCCAATATTTGCAAGTGTTTAATAATGGTTTGATGTTTATCCTTATCAAGCTCATATAACATATTTGCTGAAAAACTTAATGAATCATAAGTGTTTTTTCCAATAATTCTTCCACTGTTTTTAAAAAAGACATGATTATATGATAAGTCCTGGGTCAAATTATTTAAAACTGAAGTTCCTGTAAGACACTCAAAAAATAGATTATTAAACTTCAATCCTGATGTTGCACCGGTAAAATAAGTATGAGCTTCATCAAGAAATCTAATAGTAGATGTGCCTGAATTCAAAGTTAGGTTATTTGTTTTAATAACAAATGAAAAACCGCCATCTGCAACAATAATTTCGCTTGCTCCAAGAGTAAGAGTTCTTGTGCTTGTTGTATTTGACAAAAAAACTTTACAAAAAACTTTTTTCCCATTTGTATTTAAACTGCCATTATTAAATTTTATTTGTTCATCGACTACTTTCATACTGTCCATTAAAGTCCAGCCTCCACCCTGACCATCAAAAATTACGTAATTTAGAAAATTTTGCCCGGCAGATGTAATAGTTTTTCCTAAGGATGTTGCTGAAAAATGAATTTCATTTGAAAATGCGTTTTTCATTGAACTACAAAAAGTTAATGAACCGAAGATATTTAAAGTAAAAACTTGTGTAAAGAAAACCGGTTGACTTGTTGTAACTGTCCATGTTTTATTTCTGCAATATGCATCAACGTTTACGTAAACCGTGTCGGTCGGAGTATTAAAAGAATTATTATCAAAATAGACATCATCTAATGGAGTAGGAACACAATCTCCACCAGGACCTCCTGATGTAAATGACCAATGGTATGGGTCATCCCACTCTCCTGTTCCATTCACCCAATAAAGACCTTTTGATGTAACTTGATTGATAGTCCATCCTGTATTGTTTCCAAGATCTTCAGAATTAAGAGCAGTAAATGTTGCTCCACCACTTGCAGTATTATCTTGCAAATGAACATAATCAACAATAAGGTTTCCTGAATTTTTGGAAATGGTAGCGGCTATTCCTCCGATTGTTGATGAGAAATAAATATGTGAATTACAATTACCTAGTGCGATAAAAGTATTTACAGTTTGGGTATATCCTGATTGAAGCCTGTTATTTGTCCCTGCTTCAAAAAACAAAGTATCATAAGAATTCGTCCCCATAATTATTCCTCCGTGAAAAAAAGCAACCTTTTTGAAATTACATGAAATTTGGTCAGACATAAATCTCGAAAGACCCTGGTTTAAAGAGAAAATTACATTCCAATAGTTTAAATAGCCTGTTCCTGTTGTAAGAAAGGATGCAGATGAGCCTTGAACGTCAATATTTGAGCTATCAGAATAGAAAGTTAAATTAGTTGCATTCATTGTCCATGCAGTTCCTACCATAGTCTCAAGACTAACATTAGAACCACTAATATCAAGAACTCTGGTATTGGGAATGTTCGCTATAAAAGAAGATGCAGAAACATTTTTACTGTTAAAATTAAGATTTCCGTGATGAAAGATTAAATTACCTAAGCAACCAAAATCATCCTGAAGAGTCCAACCTCCCCCCAGACCTCTGAAAATAACATGTCGATTAAATTTATTTCCGGCAGAGGTAATTGTTTTACCTAGAGAAGTAGCTTCAAAATAAGCTACACCCAGAAATGTCAGCGACATTGCCTGAATAAAAGTCAGGGAACCAAATATTCTAAGATTATGAAGGAAATGTCCTGAAAATTCAGGATTATAAAGAGAGCCTGTCCATGTCATGTCTCTGCATGTTGCATTGCCAACATTTATATCAACAATTTGACCTGTTGCTGTAAAGGAATTAGCATCAAAAAACACATTATCGGAAGGAGTAGGAACACAAGCTCCCCCAGGACCGCCACTTGTATATGACCAATGCGAGGTGTCATCCCAGTTGCCCGTACCACCAATCCAGTAACGGTTTGAAATTCCTGAGGTTGTAAATATCCAGTTTGCATTATTTCCTAAATCATTACTGTTTGTTGCTGTGAAAACAGCACCACCTCCGGCAGTTATATCCTTTAAAATAACCTGGTCAACATTAATTACACCTGATGCTTTAGAAAAAGTTGTAGCTACTCCCTGCGTAGAGGAATAAATCATTATTTTTCCGGTGCAATCGCCAAAAGCAATTAAGGAATCTAATATATATTGAGTTTGAACCGGACTGATTTCACAGTAGGTATTTTTAGTCAACACCAGGTCATTAATTACACTGACACCAAATATCTGGGAGTTTCCCAAAAAACTCACCCTATTAAAGCTTGTGGACTCATTTGAAAATTTCCCCAAACCATTGGAATTAATAAATTCAACATTATAGTAAACCAATTGAGATGCATTAATATTTAATATTTCGGCAGTATCACCTGTAAATTTTATTGTAGATGTTCCTGCATTAAGTGTGATGTTTGTACCTTCAACATACCATGTTGAAGTAAGTCCAAAACCAGTTGCATAGAAATGAGAACTACCAAGGCTAAGAATTCTATTGCTAAAGCTTTTAGATTCAAACCTATATGCATATACTGTTTTACCATTTGTATTCAAATGCCCATGATTAAGTATTAGAACTGATGTAGTTCTGAAAGTATCGAGTAAAGTCCAGCCTCCATTAATTCCTTCAAAATACACAGGATAAGGGAAACAACAGCCATTCATTTTAATTGTTTTTCCTGTAGTTTTAGCCATAAATCTTGTTTCTCCTGCAAATTTCACGTCAAGATTCTGACAAAATTCAAGTGAACCATAAATGTTCAAATTATTTATCGATACTGCATCTAAAATAGGTTTTAATGAAGCACATGTCCATGTCATATCCTTACATTCAGAAGTGTCTTCAATAAGGGTAACCGTTTGATTTATACTACTGAAGCTGTTGTTGTCAAAAAACACATTATCTGTTTTTCGTGGAACACAAGCACCTCCCGGTCCACCACTGGAATAAGACCAATGAAGTGTATCCTCCCAATCACCACTTCCGCCAACCCAATATAAATTCAAAGGTGCAGGAGCGTTTATAATCCAACCTGAATTTCCACCCATATCAATTGAGCTATTTGCAATAAAACTTGCTCCTCCAATAGCACTAATATTTTCCAACTTTGCCTGGTCAATTATAACAGAGCCTGATGTTTTGCTGAAAATTGCTTGGGAAGAAGCTGAAGACTTAAGTTCTATTCTGTTGCTACAATGACCTTTGGCTTTTAAACCCAGAATAAATGTTTGTGTTTTCGATGCTTCAAAAAAGTATTTTTTACCATATCCAAGTATAAGGCTATCATAAGTGTTATTCCCACTTATACTTCCTTTTCCGGCAAATAGCACATTATGGAATGTAGCATTTGTTGTTGAGAATAGATTGTTTGCTTTATCATTTGTAAAAAATACATCATAGTATATTGCTGTTCCTTGATGTTTAAATTCACCTTGTAAGTTAAATATATTTATTTTAGAGTTTGGCGATGTTAAGCTAAGGTTTGTACCATTTACGGCCCATATATTAGTGTAAATTTTAGACCCACTAATGTTTAAAACTCTTGTGTTTGAATTTTGAGAAAGAAATTCGTTGCATCTAAAAGTTTTCCCGTTTGTATTTAGGTTTCCATAATTCAAATACACAGATTTTGCTATATCTAAAGAATCCATTAATGTGTAAGCCCCACCAATTCCATTCAAATATACCATACAATTTATTTTTGTAGCTGAAGTTGAAATTGTATGTCCCGGACTAAGTGCTTCAAAATAAATTTCCCCGGAATAATTTAAAGTTGTTAAGGAGCTTAATTTCAAAGAACCGAAAATTTTAATCGCTGTCGTTATTCCTGTTAAAGAATGTGTTTTTGTAGTACCACTTAAATCCAAATCACGACATGTTGTAATTCCGATATTCATATTAACTGTGTTACCATTTGTAGAAAATGAATTTCCATCAAAAATAACATTATCCTGGGGCGAAGGGACAACTGAATGTTTTACTGTGCCACCTGATGTTGTAGCCCAATGGTTTATATCTGACCAGTTTCCGCTTCCACCAATCCAAAAATAATTACTACCAAAGCTCAACGAAGCGATAAATAAGAAAACAAATATGAGCTTAAAATGGAGCTTCATTGATTAGGGTTTCTGCGGTTAATTAAATAAGCAAATAATAGTTAATCTATTGCATTGTATATTATAGACAATTAAAATACAAAATGGTTGTCTGTCTTAAAAATTTTCTATGTATAAATATCAAAGTTAAATGAATTTCTAATATTGTCATTATTAAACATTAATTTTCTTGCACGCATTTAGACAAAAAAAATTGGGATAAGTTTAATTTGGAAAGAAGATTTATTTTTCATTATTATGAGTGCCTTATTCATTCATAATATCATTCTGTTTTTGAATGGATTCCTTATGAACTAATTGCAGAAGTTTAAGAATAAATCTTGAGTCAAGATTAAGGTCGTTTGCCTGACTTAATCGGTCTTTTATTATTTCTCGCCATCGGTCAAGTTGAAGAATGGTAATACTGTGATTCTTTTTGTATTCGCCCATTTGCTCAACTATTTTCATTCTTCTTGCAAGGACTTTTAATAATTCTTCATCAACCTGGTCAACTAATTGCCTAAGCTCATCAAGATTGCTCTTGAATTCAACATCGCCAACTTGCTTTCGAATTACCAGTTTAGAAATTAGTTCATTCAGGCTTTTAGGAGTTATTTGTTGAGCGGCATCAGTTAAAGCTTTATCAGGATTAATATGAGTTTCTATCATTAATCCATCCATGCTTAAGTCAAGAGCACGTTGCGAAATATCAAACAATAATTCTCTTTTACCGGCAATATGGCTAGGGTCGCAAATAATCGGGATGTCAGGATAGATTCTTTTCAACTCAATTGGAATTTCCCACATGGGAAGATTTCTATATGGAGATTTTTCGTAAACATCAAATCCGCGATGAACAGCAATCAACTTTGTGATTCCTGCATTATTAAGTCGTTCCAATGCTCCAAACCATAAATCTTTATCAGGATTTAATGGGTTTTTTACCATCACAGGAATGTCCACTCCATTTAAAACTTCAGAAATTTCCTGAACCGAAAATGGATTAACAACAGTTCTTGCACCAATCCATAAAACATCAACTGAATGTTCAAGACAACTTTTCACATGAGCTGCATTTGCTACTTCAACTGCTGTCAATAATCCTGTTTTCTCCTTTACTTTCCTTAACCATTTCAAACCCCTGATTCCAACTCCCTGAAATTTATCCGGTCGCGTTCGGGGTTTCCATATCCCTGCCCTGAATATTCTAATATTTGGTATTTTTGACAATTCAAAAGCTGTCGATAAAACCTGTTCTTCGGTTTCAGCACTGCAAGGGCCACTAATAATTAGCGGATGAGAAACATCTTTTAACCAATTGTTTAAAGGTTCTATTTTTAAATTATTTTGCATAAGAGGTTGTAAAATTAATTATTATTACAGACTATCAACTAAAAATTATTCCAGATTTTATTTTATTTATAAATACTAAAAAACATATGTGAAGGCTAAGGCGAAGGCTAAGGAAAAAAAGATTGATCAATGTTTAGGCTTAGCCTCACCATTATTCTCAGGTTGGAAAAAGCTTGATAAAACAAGAAAATAATTTTGAATGATGAAAAATCCTAAATTTTCTCTAAATTTGTTTTTATTAATTTCATTAAAATTATTGCCTACTAACGCAAACATATATGTATCACCGCATAGAATTTAAAAATGATTATCTTTATTTTAAAGTAAAAGGCAAGGGAAAGCCTATAGTCTTATTGCATGGTTTTCTTGAATCATCAAATATGTGGGATGAGTTTTCCATGGATTTACTCAACAGCTTTAAAATAATCAGTATCGACTTGCCCGGGCATGGAAAAACAATCTGTTTCGATGAAATTCATACTATGGAGTTTATGGCAGAGTGTGTTAAAACCGTTTTAGAATATTTAAGAATTGATGAATGTGTAATGGTTGGTCATTCAATGGGTGGTTATGTTGCTTTAGCTTATGCCGAAAAATATCAGTCTGACCTTAAAGCTCTTTGTTTGTTTCATTCAAATGCACTTGCCGATCCTCCTGAAGCAAAGATAAACAGAAGCAGAGCTATTGCAGTAGTGCGAAAAAATCACAAAGGTTTTATAAGTCATTTTATTCCTGATTTATTTGCTCATGATAATATTGAAAAATATAAAGAGAAGATAAAAGAACTTCAAAATGATGCAGATAATCTTACAAAAGAAGGTGTGATAGCAGCACTTGAAGGAATGAAGCTTAGAACCGATAAATTAAACTTTATAAAAAGAACTGAAATGCCAATTCTGTTTATTATTGGAAAAGAAGACCCGCGTGCCAATTTAAATACTATGTTTGAACAAATTTCCATACCAAAATACTCTGAATTATTATTGCTGAGAGACAGTGGTCATATGGGATATATTGAAGAAAAAGAAATGACAGTAAAAGCAATAATGGGTTTTGCAGGGAAATATTTAAATTAAAAATCCTAATT